>CAQNVT010000044.1 GCA_948844705.1 uncultured Dorea sp. | reverse complement strand
CTCTTCCGATCTGCCCCTACGAGATAATTGGCCTTTAATTTGAAACCACGATCAAACAATAACCAATAACTTCCCAGATTGAAAAAACCCTGTCCCCAATTGAAATATTTCTGCTTTAACGGAGTTTTGCAGCTAAATTTTCCAAATTCTCCTTATTTAAAGGAGGAATCAGAATATGGGTTGCATCAAACCGGCGGACATCATACTCTTTAAGCTCTTCTATAAATCGGTCGTATGAAAATGTTCCATCCAGCATACGTTTCTCACTGTAGAGTACAAACTGAACAAAGCCCTCCGTGATTTCAATCTGATCCAGGTTCAGAAATCCGTCGGCACGGACAGGAAAAACGCTGCTGCATTCTTCAGTCAATGCATAAAACGCATTGATTTCCTTTGTATCGTTATTCTGAAAAAGCCTTGGCCTGGCATAATAGACATCCTGTGTCTGAAGCTCATGTATCGTCTGCTCAAAATCAGAAAGATCGGTACAGACTCTCCACGCGGTGACCTTATCCTCTGTCAGAGTGTAAGGCCACAACGCCAGAGGAAAGATGTAATTTTGATATTCTTCATTCTGGCAGAATTGGTTCAGCGACTTCAAGCTAAACAGAACAAATTTCTCGAAATCCCGTTCTAATTCTTCGCTGGTAAAAGTACGTTCTTCCTCCACGCAGTACATTTCCGTTTTACCCAACCGGTTTTCGATTTCCCTTACAAGTCTGGTAAAATCAGCGATCTCGGCCGCAGTTGTGGGGATACTATATTGCACTTCATAAAGTCCGTTTCCGGCTTTGGAGCCGTTGAAAAATATTCCCCGGCCGATTCTTTCCGGATTATAAAAGATAGCCGTGCTCCGTTCAAACTCTCCTTCCCGAAGGATATAAAAGTCATCAACCGAACCATACCGGAAGCCGCAGTCGCGGGCCAGTGACGGAATATCGAGAATTGTCTTTTTGAATAATTTCTTTTGTCTGATTTGCAGAGTAAATGCCATGGTAAATATCTCCTTGTTCCTTTTTGTAGAAAAATGTTAAGTTATATCTGTTATTCTACCATATTTTTTCAATCCGGGACGTAGTAAAATTAATTTTACTACGTCCCGGATTGAAAAAACCCTGTCCCCAATTGAACGGCAAATTGAATGGCGTAAATTTTCTATTTACAAATTACATGCAGAGGTATATAATAATCGACAGCAGATGATGTTACTGCAACCACCGAATTCTTACAATAGAATATGGAAGTCTTTGTGGCAGGGTGAAAGTCCCTACCGATGGTATAGTCCATGACCCGCTAAGGCGGCTGATCCGGTGACCTCACAGGAGGGATTCCGGAACCGACGGTATAGTCCGGATGAGAAAAGACATTTTCTGCAAATATTTGCCCGGGACATATATGTTCCGGGAATTTTTATTTGAGGAGGATTGGTGAGATGAGCCAGACAAATGAAACTTTAAGAAGCAATGTAGTAACAGGCAGACGTGCGACCGTGAGAGTGAAGACGATCGCTTTTGTGGGACTAATGGGGGCGCTGAGTGCGATACTTATGCTGCTTCGTTTTCCGATACCGTTTATGCCGCCGTTTATGTCCTTCGACCTTTCGGGTGTGATGGAGATGCTGGGAGGCTATATGTTCGGACCGGGGGCGGCGTTTTGCATTATCCTGGTGAAGATCCTGTTGCAGCTTGTGATGCAGGGAAGCCTTTCACTGGGAACCGGGGAGATTCAGAACCTGATTCTAAGCAGCTGCTACGTGCTTCCGGCAGTGCTTCTTTATTACAGAAAGAAGACGAAGAAAAGAGCAGCGGCAGGAATGGCAGTGAGCACGGTTCTCGTGGCAGTCGTAGCGGTATTTACCAACCTGTATATGATCATTCCGTTTTATGCAAACCTTATGGGAAATACGATGGATGATTTTGTGGCCATGTGTACGGCGGTAAACCCGATGATGAAGGATGCTCTTACAATGGCGCTTTTCGGGATCATGCCGTTTAATCTGATCAAATACGGGGCAACATCAATTGTGACATTTCTTCTGTACAAAAAGTTAAGTAAGCTTATAAAAGGAGTTATTGAAAGATGAAATTTACATTAGATAAAGAGATTACTTATGATGCGGCGGTAGCGCGCATGTTTGAGATGCTGGGAACGGATAAGATCATGGCGCTGGCTTCCAGCAAGGATGATTATGTAATGGTGCGCAATGTGAGCTGCCTGTTCTATGACGAAAAAATATACTTTAAGACAGATAAGAATTTCCGCAAGACAAAGCAAATGCTTGAAAATCCGCACGTGGCAATGTGCTGGAGCGGAATCCAGGTAGAGGGTATTGCAGAGAATAAAGGTCTGGTTGTGGATGAGCCGGGGCGCAGGTTTGAGGAAGGCTATAAGAAATATCTGTGGCAGAGCTACAACAAATACAGCCACGAGGACACGGAGATCCTTATAGAGGTTTCACCGAAATATGTGGAGATCTGGGATACCAGCGAGGAAGGGTATGCATTCCAGCTGTTTCTGGACTTTGAAAAGAAGACGGTGGAAGTAAAGCAGTATGATGAGAAGTAATTTCTAACACACGCTTCTTTTCCAGTCAGGGAGTGTCAAGGGTTCCCTGCACTCCCTGAAGGTTTTGTTACTTATTCGCTTGTAAGCGGCGGTTTTTGGTATAGTTTTCGTTCGATTTGTTTACGTTTTTTAGCTATCATTTTAAGTGTCTCTTCCGCTTTTTCTTTTTCATTTGTCAGCATAACGTTTCACCCCCCCTTAAAAATAAAGAAAAGAGTTTTTTGTTATGCCTATTATAGCATGTATAAAACTTTATTTCTATATTTATATGTGGAAATGTAGTTGTCTTCGACTAATAAAACGCTTTACCATAAAAGAAAATATACACAAAACCCGCAAAAAAATTTTGTGTAAAATCACGTAATAAAAGAATAAATTTGTGATTATTAGCAAAAAAAGATAATAGAATATAGTCAAAACTTCCTAATTGACAAAGGGTAATTTCTAAAGTATGATGGTAATATGATATTTGGAAAAACGTTTTACCATTTTATTTCACCAGTAAAAGAGAGAAAAGGAGGAAAACACACATGAAGAAATTCAACAAATTAACTATCTTTTTAATTCCCATCGGAATCGCTGTGAATGTGGTAGGAGGACAGCTTGCGGTTCTTCTGAAGCTGCCGGTGTTTCTGGACAGTATCGGCACGATAGTGGTCGGTGCATTGTGCGGACCGCTGCCGGGCGTCCTGGTGGGCTTAGGATGCGGACTGATTAATGCAATATCGCTCCCCACCCTTTTGCCATATACGGTTATCGGAATGCTGTTTGGTGTTATCGGTTCTTTCCTTGCAAAGAAGAATATGTTTGACAAGATATGGAAGGCATTGATCAACGGTGTATGTATTGCGCTGGTCAGCACCTGTATTGCAGTTCCGATCACGGCTACCTTATACGGCGGCTTTGTAGGGACGGGAGCCAGCGGAATCGCAGCGGCGCTTATGGCGGCAGGCTGGGGAGTAGTTCCTGCGACATTTGTCAGTGAACTGAGTTCCGAGATGATGGATAAGATCATCTGTCTGATTATCATTTTCTTTGTTCTGAAAGCGATACCTGCAAGACTGGTAGTAAAGCTTCCGAATGGAAAGTATTTTGTGAAGGAAAATGAATAGAAGGTAACTGTGAAGGTACTGAACAGTTACAATAGAAGAATGAAGGCGGGGGAAAACAAAGCTTCAGGCGGGTTTTCCCCGTTTTCAAAAAATATGGTGAGGAGGTTAACTCATATGAATGATAGTCGGTACGCCTTTGTAGAAAAATACCGGAAGCCAAAAAAAACCGGCAATTTTATATGTGATCTGAATCCGTTCAGCAAATTAAATCTGATGCTTGTTCTGGGACTGTCGGTCTTTTTCGTACAGAATTATATTTATGGTTTCTGTATGGTGATTTTTTTCATAATCTTGTCTGCGGCTTCAGGATGCTTCAAATCTTTTTTTTCTTTGTACTGGAAGGTGCTTCTGCTGTTTGGAGTTTTCCTGTTTCTTGTAAAGGCGGCGTTTTCACCGGGCGAGCATGTGCTCTATGAGCTGTGGGGAATCTGTGTGACGACGGAAAGCATTGCATCGGGACTTAAGATCGTATCCATGGTGCTGGCATTCAGCGGGGCATTTATTTTATTTGTGAAGACGACACCGATGGAGGATCTTACGTATTCCCTGGAGAAAAAGGGCGTGTCCCACATGGTTTCCTTTGTCATCCTGTCATCCTTTCAGACGATCACGGATCTCGGGCAGAGCGCCCAGGTGATCATGGAATCCCAGAAGGCAAGGGGTATTGAGACGGAAGGGAATCTGCTGCAGCGCGCGAAGGCATATATTCCGGTCATGGGACCGCTTGTTCTGAATGCGATCTCAAGCACGGAGGAAAAATCCATCGCCATGGATGCAAGAGCCTTTTCTGCGCCGGTGGAGCATACCTTTCTTGTAGAGCTTCCGGAGGTTACGGCGGGAGAGAAGATATTGGTGGCAGTATTTGACATAGCGTTTATCGCGCTGATCGTGGGGAGGATATATCTATGGGTTTTATAGAGCTTAAAAATGTGACCTACACCTATCCGCTGATGAAGACCCCTGCCCTGAGGAATATAACCTGTTATTTAGAAGAGGGAAGGTTTTACGGCGTTATAGGTGAAAATGCGGGAGGAAAAACGACATTTTGCAATCTTATAAGAGGATTGATACCGCATTTTTATCAGGGGAAGCTTGAAGGCGATGTGCTGATCGACGGCGAGGACATACGGAAGAAGGATATCGACGTGCTGTCCACGAGGATGGGTTATATTTTCCAGAATCCGTTCACCCAGATCAGCGGAGTGCGGAAAACCGTGTTTGAGGAGATCGCGCTGGGGCTTGAGAACCTGGGAGTGCCAAAGGATGAAATGATCCGGAGGGTCATTGAGGTGGCAGAGCTTTTAAAAATAGAACCGCTTCTTGAAAATGACCCGAACCGGCTGTCGGGAGGACAGAGACAGAGGGTTGCGTTTGCCTCGATCATAGCGATGGATATGGATGTATTTGTGATCGACGAACCGACCTCCCAGCTTGACCCGGAGGGGACGGAGCGTATATTTGAGATCATCAGGATGCTGAAGGAAAAGGGGAAGACGATCATATTGGTGGAGCACAAGGTAGACCTGGTGGCAGAGTATGCAGACGAAGTGCTGATCATACAGAACGGCGAGCTGGTTAAGATGGGACCGGTAAAGGAGGTCTTAAGTGATCTGGAGATGCTTGAAAGAGGCGCCATGCTTCCACAGGCGGTCATTTTAAACCGGGAGCTTAAGGAAAACGGAATTATCCTTCCGGAGGTTCCCGTAACTACGGAGGAGTGCGTAAGACTTCTGTCAGAGAGGGGGAACGGGCATGGGAAGGATTGAGCTTAAGGATGCAAGCTTTACCTATCCGAATGGATTTCTGGCAAACGATCATCTGAATCTTACTGTGGAACAGGGTGAGCGCGTCGCGATCGTCGGACAGAACGGGGCGGGCAAGACGACGGCGGTAAAAATGATGAACGGCCTGCATAAACCCTCGGAAGGAGACGTATTTGTAAACGGGAAAAATACAAAGGATTATACGACCGCACAGATTGCAAAGCATGTAGGCTATGTATTCCAGAACCCGGACGATCAGATATTTAACCAGTCCGTATATGCAGAGATCGCTTATATGCCAAAGTACTATAAAATGAATGAAAAAGAGATCGACAAACGGGTGCGGGAGACCGCGGCGCTTATGGACATTGAGCGCTTCTTAAAGAGCAATCCCTTTGAGATCCCATATGTAATCCGGAAATTTGTCACGATTGCGGCGATCCTTGCGACGGAACCGGAGTACATCATTCTGGACGAACCTACCGCAGGGCAGGACTTGAAGGGAATCCGCATCCTGGTGCGGTTTCTTGATATTATGAGGGAGCGGGGAGTCGGAGTGATTACGATTACCCATGATATGGAGTTTGTTGCGGGAAATTTTGAAAGAGTAGTAGCGATGGCGGATAAAAGGATCATACTGGACGGAAATGTCCGGGAATGCTTCGGAAGAGACGACATTCTGGAGAGGAGCAGGATAAAGAGACCCCAGATCGGAGAGATAGCGGGACGGATCGGTCTTGGCAGGGACGTACTCGGGGCCGGGGAGTTTGTAGAAAGGTATCGAAGATAAAATATATGAAAAATGTATTATGCTACGGCGATTCCAACACGTGGGGATATGACGCCGTAAATGACGGACGCTTTTCTTGGCGGGAGAGATATCCGGGGATTTTAAGCGAGAGGCTGGGAGCGGAGTATCATGTATCCGAAAACGGCCTGTGCGGCAGGACGACACAGTATGAAAGCAGCACAGAGCCCTTTGTCAACGGATGGAAGGGCGCTATGTTCTGCGCGGAGGTACATCATCCGCTGGATTATGTAGTCCTTATGCTTGGTACAAATGACTGCAAGGACATGTATCATGCGGAAATCTGTGAGATACGGGACGGGATCAGGAATATCGGGCGGTGCTTTGCAGGGAGGGGCGCACGGCTTATATTAATAGCGCCGCCGGCCATGAAGCATTTGAAGGAGAGCCCGTTTTTCGGTGAATTCGGCAGAGGGGCAGAGGCAAAAAGCGGGCTTTTGAAATATGAATATGAGACGCTTTCAAAAGAAGAGGGCTGGCTTTACCTGGATGCCGGCGAGGTAACGGAGCCGGGGCAGTTTGACCGTATTCATCTTAATAAGGACGGCCATAGAAGACTTGCGGAGGCAGTCAGTGAAATGATAAAGAGGGAGGGAATATAAAATGGATCAAAGGATAGAAGAAGCATTGGAGAAAAACCGGCAGAAATATATCGACCGTCTGCTTAAGCTCGTCTCCATTGATACGCATGACATCGGGCATGGGATCGACGGAGGTCTTGAAGCGGCAGGGCAGGAATATCTTACGGAGGTTTTTCAGGAGCTTGGCGCGGACACCATAGAGAGAGATCCGCTTAACGAGGAAAGCATTTTAAAATGCAGGGAGCTGTACCGGGAAGGAAATCCGGGGCATAATTATGAAAACAGATATAATGTCTATGCCACATTTGAAGGAAAGAGCAAAAAATCTATACTGTTTAACGGACACATCGACCATATGCCGGCGGAAAATGAAGATAACTGGTGTATTCCGCCGCTTAAGCCCCAGGTAATTGATAACAGGATCACAGGGCTTGGAGTTGCCGATATGAAAGCAGGACTTATGGCATGCATCATGGGAACGGAGCTTCTTAAGGATGCCGGGATCGAGCTTCCTGTCACGGTAAAATATGCCGCCGTCTGCGACGAGGAGGGAGGCGGAAACGGTTCCTTATGCGCGGCAATGAGCGGAGTAAAGGCGGATGCGGCCGTTGTCTGCGAGCCGACGAATTATGAGCTTATAGCGGCACATATGGGCTGGGTGTTCTTTCAGGTCGAGGTAGAAGGAATCGCTGTTCATTCGGGACTAAAGCTTGCCGGAGTCAATGCGATCGAGAAGGCCGGGAAGATCATGAATGCCATAAATGAGCTGGAGCACCGCTGGCTGTTAAAATATAAGCATCCGCTCCTTCCGCCTCCGTCAAGCAATGTAGGAGTCATCTCCGGAGGAGAGGCAGGCTCTACGATACCGGATTACTGCTGTTTTAAGACCTGTGTACATTACCTGCCGGGGCTTATGAATCATGAACAGGTAGTAAAGGAGTATACGGACGCGATCCTTACCTGCTGCGAGGGAGACGAATGGCTCAGAGAGCATAAGCCGAAGATCAGTATCTATCAGACCGGCAACCCGTTTGAGATGGATCTGAATCACCCCTTTGTGCATGCATTTAAAAACGCCTGCAAAGAGGCAGTCGGAAGAGATGTAAAGATCGTAGGCTCGCCGGCGGGATGTGATTCCAGGACCTGGTATAATATCGTAGGATGCCCGACGCTTCAGTACGGTCCGGGATCTCTGGAGCAGTGCCATGCGGTAAATGAATATGTAACAGTGGAGCAGTATCTGGATGCGATCAAGATCTATGCACATTTGATTCTTCAGTGGGCAGAGGCGGAAGCCGGAGAATAGAGGATGGAAAGGATAATTCTAAAAGGCGGGCTCCTGGTGGATCCGGCTAATCATATAATGGATGAGACAGACCTTATGATCGAAGGGGACAGAATCGCGGAGACGGGGCCAGGCCTTACACCGGAAAAGGGAGACAGGGTCATAGACTGCTCCGGGATGGAGATCTGGCCGGGGCTTATCGATATGCATCTGCATGTCAGCGATCTGTTTGAAATCCATACGAACACGGCCTACGGCGCGGCGGAGGACGGAGTGACGACCGCATTTTCGCCGGGGGCGGGCAATACCTTTATGGCGCCGGCGCTTTTGGGGGCAGAGATGGACCGGGGGCTTCCGATCAACACAGGAGTGTATGTGGGAGCGGCAAATGTCCTCGGTACAATGCTCGATACCGATGAGCTGGTACGGCTGTTCCGGGGGACATTATCCGATAGCATAAAGGAAAAGAAACTAAGCAGAAATAAGATCGTAAACCGGACCGCCCGGTATGTGATCGGGATCAAGGAACATATGGGACATTTCCTTCTCTCCGATGACCGTATCAGGCAGCTGTATGAGATCACGGACAGGGCCGGACTAATGTTCATGTCCCACACACAGGATATAGAGCATACCATGCGCCTGTGCGGGCTTGCGGAAGGGAAAAGGCTGCATCTCGGACATGCAAACGCCGTCGGATGCGGGACTCACGGCGACGCTGCGGAGGCCATGAAAGAGATCATAAGACTTCTTGAGAATCCGAATTTTACAGGAGAGTTTGTCACCACGATGCTGCGGGAGAACAGAGGAAGCCTGGAAGGGCTTAAGATGGATATTGCGGCAAGGGAGCTTGCGCTTCAGGCTCTGGAGGACGGAAAGGTGAAGATTCTTGTCTCGGACGGACAGAACCAGTCTGTTATGAAGGGGTTCGGCGACACGAGGGATAATATTCCCTGTATTCTGGAGCTGACAGAAATGGGCGTTCTAAGGAGAATGGACGCCGTGGCGCTTATGACCTGCAATCCGGCAGAGCTTCTTACGGAGCGGACCGATAATGAGGAGTGGAAAAGAAGCTTCGGCCATGCGGGCAAGGGAGCCTATGCGAATCTTACGGTCGTAAGCCCCGAAGTAAAGAGGGCGGCCTATGTATTTACAAACGGAAGGCTTGTCTCCTTCGAAAGCCGGTATCTGCGCAGTACAGGCAAGGCAGGCTTCTGGGTGAGCGGCGCCGGTGTTAAAAAGGATATGGGGATCGGCGATATGCCTATTTATAAAAAAGAGCAGAAAGGTGAAAATTGATATGAAAAAAATATTATTGGCAGGGGAATCCTGGATGAGCTATACGACACATGTGAAGGGCTTTGACAGCTTTTACACTTCTACATATGAGACAGGCGAAAAGTGGCTTGTAGACGCGCTAAACAAAAACGGGTACGAGGTAGAATTCATGCCGAACCATATTGCGGCGGAAAAATTTCCGTTCACGATGGAGGAGCTGAAGAAATATAACGCGGTGATCCTGTCCGATATCGGGGCCAATACCCTGCTTCTTCCGGCGGCCACATTTGCCAGAAGCGAGAAGAAGCCCAACAGAGCAAAGCTGATCCGGGATTATGTACTCGACGGAGGCGCGCTCCTGATGATCGGCGGATATCTGACATTTTCAGGAGTAGACGCCAAAGGGAAATGGCACGATACGGCAGTCCAGGAGGTGCTTCCGGTAGAAATTTTATCTGTGGATGACCGGATGGAGCACTGTGAGGGAGTCAGACCCGTGACGGTGAAGGAGCATGAGGCATTAAGCAAAATACCGGCGGAGTGGCCGGAGGTGCTGGGATATAATAAAACGACGGCAAAGCCGGAGGCCGAGGTTGCCGCGACGGTTGAGGGCAATCCGTTCATTGCATTCGGGACCTACGGAAAGGGCCGGAGCGCGGTATTTACTACAGACTGCGCGCCTCATTGGGCGCCGCCGGAGTTCTGTGAGTGGGAATATTACCCGCAGGTCTTCGGAGGCATTATGGGATGGCTTACAAGTCAGAGAGACATAAGGTAATGAGACATAAGGTAACGAGATATGATGAGATATAGTGAGGAAGAGTTTCTGCGGGAGATTCTCAGTATCGCCAGTGTGAACGGAGTAGATTCGGAGCGCAATGTGGCGGTGTTTATAAGAGATTTTCTGCAGGAATGCGGTGTACAGGCAGTCCTGCAGGAGATAGACGGGAAGCGCGCTAATGTGGCGGCGGTGCTTGCCGGAAAAACCGAGGAAAAAATTATCTGGAACGGCCATCTGGATACGGTTCCCTACGGTAAGCTGTCGGAGTGGGAGACGGATCCGGCCGTTCCGGTAAAAAAGAATGGCTGCTATTATGTAAGAGGCGCAAGCGATATGAAAGGCGGCCTGGCGGCTATGGCGTGGGCATTGGGATATATGAAAATGAAAAACCGTGTCCCAAAGCAGACGATCGTTTTCTGCGGCACCTGTGATGAAGAAAAGGGAGGAACCGGGGCGGCCGTTTTGTCAGAAAGCGGCGTATTGGATCATGCGTCTTTTCTGATGATCGGAGAGCCGACAGGCTTAAGGCCCGGTGTGGCGCAGAAGGGCTGCATATGGCTTAAGCTCCGGATTCACGGGAAGACCGGACACGGAGCATATCCGGAGGAAGGGATCAATGCCGTCCATTACGGAATCCGTATATTTCAGGAGCTGAAGGAAGCGGTTGAGAAGGACAGGCATGAGCTTCTCGGAACATCCACGGTACAGATTACCGGTATAAAGGGAGGAATCGCGCCGAATATGACGCCGGATGAGGCCGAGCTTACTCTGGATATCCGGGTAATTCCAGGGATGACCTGCCAGACAGTGCTGGGACTTGCGGAAGATATCATATGTAAATACGAAGAACAGACAGACGGAGGTCTCCGGGCAGAGGCGTATGCGGAGAATGACAGGCCGGCAATTGAAATCTCAGAAACGCATCCCTGGGTCAGAAAGCTTGACAGGGAATTAGAGTTCAGAGAGCTTTCGCGAGAGCATGTAGGAATCAATTATTTTACCGACGCCTCTATTCTGATACGGCAGGTTCCGGAGCTTCCGGTGCTTCTCTTCGGGCCGGGAAACCCGGAGGCGGCGCACAAACCGAATGAATATCTGGAGATAAAGAAATATCTGGAATATATTAGGATTTTACTGCAATTATTTTAACCTAAATATGGTAAAATACGTTATACTGATAGTAAAAGAAGTGAGGATACAAAATTGAGAACTACGATCAAGGATATTGCCAGTTATACCGGTTTTTCTGTCACGACTATTTCGCTGGTACTGAATAACAAAGCAAATAAGATTCCGCAGCATACGAAGGATCTGATCATGGATGCGGTTAAAAAGTTAGATTACCGTCCGAATCAGGTCGCGGTAGGGCTGGTGAAGAAAAGGACGCAGACGATTGGACTGATCATATCGGATGTCAGCAACGTGTTTTTCTCCACACTTGCAAAGGGAGTGGAGGATGCCTGCAGAAAGCAGGGCTGGAACCTGATACTGTGCAATACCAATGATGTCCATGAAAGAGATCTTTCCTATATCGAAGTGCTGGCGGCAAAGGGAGTGGACGGAGTTCTGTTCTGTATGTCGCGGGACAGCGATAAGGAAAAAGCGAAAGAGAGCATTGAGCTTCTGAAAAGGCTTAAGATTCCGTTTGTGATGATCGACCGGTATTTGGAGGAGGCGGACTGTAGTTCGGTTATTGTAAATCATATGCAGGGAGGGTATGCTGCCGCGAAGCATCTTCTGGGCCTTGGACATCGCCGGATCGGCTGTGTCACAGGACCGCTTGCCCTGCAGGACTCAAAGGAACGGTATATGGGATATCAGAAGGCATTGAAGGAATATGGGCTTGCCTGCGAGCCGGAATGGATCTTCGAAGGAGATTATGACTGGGAAAGCGGGATGCGGGCAGCCGAATATTTTTCCGGAGAGGGCCTTGATGTAAGCGCGATCTTTGCCTTTAACGATATGTCGGCATACGGCGTATATAACGGATTAAAGAAAAAGGGATATTCCGTTCCGGGCGATATCTCCCTGATCGGATATGACGATATTTTCTTTTCCGAGATTCTGGACGTGCCGCTTACCACTGTAAGGCAGCCGGTATATGATATGGGGGTTGAGGGAGTAAAGCTCCTTCTTGAGGAGGTTGACAGCGGAGTACATACGAAAAAATGTATCACCTTCCAGCCGGAGCTTGTGATAAGAGAGAGCGCCGCTTCGGCGGAGCAGATATAATATGAGAGCCGGGCGGGGCTGTCGCGGGAGGATTCCTGCGGCAGTCCCGCATTTCCATAGAAAAAAGGTCAAAGCACGTCAATTTTGCAGGAGTGCACTTTTGTCTGTTTATCATAGCTGATACCTACGGCGAGTATCCGTCCGGTATACTTAGGCGTTTCGCCTAATTTTCCTTTAAAGCGAAGAGCATAATTTTTTTCCTTGATCTGCCGGATGGCCGTTTCGGGCGTATCATTTATTTTTAATTCCAGAATAATGGCGTCATCAGTTTTGCGTTCGGGATAGAAAATAAAGTCAACATATCCTTTTCCGGCCTTATCCTCGCGCTCGACGCGATATTTGTCCCGCGCCGCCAGATAGACCAGATTTATTATTGCAGACAATTCAATTTCGCTGTTATAAGAGAAAATAGGTGATTCTGTATTGTGTGCAAATTCGAGGATATCCACCATTGTTTTTGTATCTGTGTTCAGAGTAGCAGCAAGCATTTTCTGAGAAACGTTTGCAAGATTATAAATATAGCCCAATGATTTTTCTTTTTTTATCATAGAGGCATAGCTGTCCATCAGCTCTTTGTTTGGAATCGATACATAGCCGTCTTCAAAAGTAAGAAGCCCATATATAACCATAGCAGAATATATTTCATCCTTTGTTTTAAGCTGCATGGAGGTCGCTGCATATTCCCGGATATCGGAAGCAATGGCTCCGCCGGCGAACATAAGAGCCAGATCATCCTGTATATCCTCTATATTGGCCTTCACATATCCGAAAATAGAATCATAGGTGCCGGAGCTCGTCCAGTAATTGGCCAGTTCATTATCGGTCAGGGCGCATACGATGGAACGGGGATTGTAGATTTGGCTTCCGGCTTTTGTGTGATATCCGTCATACCATATACGCAGGTCCTTCCGCGTGATGCGGGGATTTTTTGTTGTCTGCATGTAAATGTCATAAAGTATGTCGACCTCTGCTTCAGTAAATCCGAAATATTCACTGAATCTGGCTCTGGTCGCCATGTTATATTCTTTGAACATGTTTAATTCAGAACCGTCGGAGTATTTCGCTATTGGAAGAATACCGGTCATATACACCAGTTCGGCATACACTTTGCCCTTAAGTAAGGATTTTAAAAAGAGCAGATAATCTCTTCTTTCTTTTTCTGTGATGAAGGGCATATGAAATACGGCATCCCATTCATCGAGAATGAAAATAAATCTATGTCCTGTTTTCAGAAAAATATTCGTCATGATATCCCAGACAGCATCTGCCGTATTAATAGGGAATTCGGGGTATGCCTCGGCAAAATCAGAGTTGATGCCATTCTGGATGCGGTCGATATATTGCTGATAGTTTGTACAGTCTCTGGGGGTCTCGCTAAAATCAATGTATATTATATTATGCTGATTTAAATGCTTGCGGTAAAGCTCTGAGGAGGAGATCATCAGTTTTTCAAATATATTTTCTGCATCTAAAGCCTTCCCGAAAAATGCGCCGACCATATTTGCCATAACACTTTTTCCGAAGCGGCGGGGTCTTGTAATGCAGAAAAAACGTTCCTCCGTTCCAAGAGAAGGAATCAGCTCGCCAAGCAGAGCTGATTTATCTACAAAGTATTTTCCTGATGCGGTTGTCTGATATGATGTAAACGGAATAATGCTGTTTAAAAACATGCCCATGGCTGCGTGCTCCTTTTCATGGAGAGTGATTATAGGTTTTCTTAATTATACAAGACGGAGCTTTTTACTTCAAGAATATTGCAATTAAAATTTTGCGTCCGGTTTGGAAAATAGATTTTACTATTGACAACCGATACATTTCCGCTTATATTAAACTATAAATAAAAGGGAGTAACTGGCGCGGGTTTTTCAGCGGCGTTTACGATATCGTCAATACGATGAGCGATCATCCGTATCGTAATGAAATGGTGAGACTTTTATTGCATAAGATTATTTATGCAGTAGGGGTCTCTTTTTTTGTTATTAGAAAATGCGCTTATCTTTTTTGGATAAGTGGAAATGATAAAAGAAGAGATGTTTGCTGCAGGAAAGAGAGGATATGCTATGTTAACGAAGGAACAGGCGAAACAGAATCAGGAGAAATATGGGTTTAATGAGCTGGCAGAAGGCAGGAAAAAAAGCATCCCGCGGATTTTTTTAGAGCAGTTCAAGGATTTTCTTGTAATAATCCTGATATTTGCAGCGGTGTTGTCCGGGTTTCTGGGAGACAGGGAGAGTGCGGCCGTTATTCTTGTCGTGATCACCATTAATGCGGCTCTGGGAACCGTGCAGACAGTAAAGGCAGAGCATTCTCTGAGCAGCCTGAAGCAGCTGTCGGCGCCGGATGCGAAGGTAGTCCGGGAAGGGCAGATCGTGAAAATACCCGCAAGAGAGGTGACGATCGGAGACGAGGTAGTCATAGAAGCGGGCTATCAGTCGGTGGAGCTGATGAAAAAGTATGTAAAGGAGACTCTGCGTCCGGAGGTGTTGGGCGGCATTGGAGGCTTTTCCGGGGCATTTTCCATGGAGGGCTTTAAAAATATGGAAAAGCCCAAGCTTTTGTCGGGTACGGACGGCGTGGGCACCAAGCTTAAGCTGGCTTTTATTCTGGATAAGCATGACACGATAGGCATCGACTGCGTGGCGATGTGTGTCAACGATGTGGCGTGTGCGGGAGGTAAAACTGCGAAAGGCT
>CAQNVT010000043.1 GCA_948844705.1 uncultured Dorea sp. | reverse complement strand
TTCTTACAAGCTCCAGTTCATTTGTGGAATCCAGTGCTCCGATATCCATGATGTGTCCGGAGAGGAACCCCTCGATTCCGTTAACCATGCCATAGACGCGGTCAATTTCCTTTGACTGCTTCAATGCTTCCGCTACAACTCCATAAAGACTTCCGTTGATGACGGCAGTAGGACCGCCGGATTGTCCGACTATAACATTTTTCTTCATATATAATCCCTCCAATTTGTGTCTTTAGGCATCCGTTTATAATATATAGGATTTTTCATCGTTTTACAATCAAATATGTCACATTTTCTTAAATTTTAGTTGGAAAAAAGGAAATAATACTATATACTAGAGGTTGTTTGAAGGAGGAAGGAAAGATGAAGTACATTTCATTTGCAATTCCGTGCTATAATTCGGAAGAGTATATGTCTCATGCGATCGACAGTATCCTGCCGGGCGGTGAGGATGTAGAGATCATAATTGTTAATGACGGTTCCGGAGACAAAACCTCGGAAATTGCACATGAGTATCAGAGAAAATATCCGGATATCATCCGTGTGGTGGATAAAGAGAACGGTGGGCACGGTGATGCTGTTAATTCAGGGCTTAGCAGTGCGGCCGGAAAATATTTTAAGGTAGTTGACAGTGACGACTGGGTAGATGAGGAATCCCTGCATAAGATACTGAAGCTTCTCCGTGATCTGGAAGAGGAGGATCAGGAGATTGATATGCTGGTCTCTAATTATGTGTATGAGAAGGTGGGCGCGAAGCACAGGAAATGTGTTCATTACCGTAACGTGCTGCCTCAGGATGAGGTGTTCCGGTGGGAGGATATCGGTCATTTTCACCTTGATCAGTATATATTGATGCATTCGGTCATTTACCGGACGGATATGCTGAAGCTTACACAGATTAAATTGCCTAAGCATACTTTTTATGTGGATAATATTTATGTATACTATCCGCTTCCGCATGTGAGAAAGCTGTACTATCTGGATGTAGATTTTTACCGTTATTATATCGGAAGAGAGGATCAGTCGGTAAATGAAAAGACAATGATCTCACGGATCGACCAGCAGATTTTTGTCACAAAGGAAATGATTGATATGTATCAGATGGGAAAGATCACGAATAAAAAGCTTCGCAGTTATATGACGAATTATCTCGCGATCATGATGACCGTGTCGTCGATTCTTGCGATCCGGTCTAAAGACAGAGAAAATCTGGAAAAGAAACGAGAGCTCTGGAGGTATTTGAAGAAAAAGGATCTGAATACATTTATCAAAATCCGGTGGGGAATATTGGGGCAGACGATGAATATACCGGGAAAATCCGGAAGGAAGATATCGTCGCTTGCGTATATGGTGGCGCGGAGAATTATTGGATTTAATTGAAAATAAGAATATTTTGGAAGCCATGATACATACTAGTATAAAAATGATAAGGAGTGTGTAACATGGCTATTAATTTTGAAGAAAGCAGAACGAAGGAAAATCTTATGCGGGCATTCGCAGGGGAAAGCCAGGCAAGAAACCGTTATACGATTGCAGCTAAAACGGCAAAGAAGCAGGGAATGTATGCAATAAGCCAGATATTTCTCTTTACGGCGGATCAGGAAAGAGCCCATGCGGAGAGGTATTATCAGCTTTTGAAAAAATCATCCGGTACGACGGTTCAGATAAACGGCGGTTATCCTGTTGATCATTTTGACAGTGTAGCAGAGCTCTTAAAAGCAGCGGAGCACAATGAAATGGAAGAATTTGATAATGTATATCCGGCATTTGGAGATATTGCAAAGGAAGAAGGGTTTATTGAGGAAGCGTCTGCATTCTATCAAATTGCGAATATTGAGAAGATACATGGACAGAGGTTCAGAAAGCTTGCAGAGCTCCTGGAGAGCGGAGAATATTATGAAAGTACGAAAGAAGAGGATTGGATGTGTTTAAACTGCGGGCATATTTATCATGGCAGGATGGTTCCGGTAAAGTGTCCGACATGCCATTATGAAAGAGGTTATTTTGTTCCGGTGAGATTTGCCCCGTATCTGGAGTGTGAATTTTTGAAATAGTATTGGAGTGAGAATGTGACAAGTCAAAAGGTTGAAAATCTGTTAAATCTGGCGCTGGATGCCACAGAGACGGAAAGAGAAAAATCTCTGCAGCTGGATGTCGGGTATAATCCGATCGACAGAATGTGGGATCTGATCATAAAGTATTCAGGAGATCTTACGGAAGTCCGGAATATTTCGGAGAGAGTAACAGAGCTTATGAATGAATATGCGGTGATTACGGTAAAGGAGTCCGGGATTGAGGCTCTTGCAGCATTGCCGCAGATCGAATATATCGAGAAGCCAAAAAGACTTTTTTTCCAGGTTACAAACGGGAAGAGGGTATCCTGCATTGACGAGGTGCAGGGTACCCGTTTTTCTTTATTTGGACAGGGAATTTTAGTGGCGGTGATTGACTCGGGAATAGATTTTACGCATGCGGATTTTCGAAATGTCGACGGGACGACAAGAATCCGTGCGCTTTGGGATCAGTCTTTAAGGCCGAAGGATGGAGAAGGACCGCCGGATGGATATGCGCTGGGAGTAGAATATACCAGAGAGCAGATTAACGAGGCGCTTCGTGTACAGAGCAGTCCGGAGCGTATGAGTCTCATTGCTTCCCGGGACTCATCCGGACACGGAACAGCCGTAGCAGGGATCGCGGCAGGCAATAAAGGGGTAGCGTCAGAGAGCGAGCTTGTCGTTGTAAAGCTTGGGAACCCTTCGGGCGACGGATTTCCAAGAACGACGGAGCTTATGTCGGCGCTTGATTACGTTGTACGGAAGGCCCTGGAATATCAGATGCCGGCAGCGGTGAATATAAGCTTTGGAAATACTTACGGATCCCATGACGGGGCGTCTCTTCTGGAACGCTTTATTGACGATATTTCCAATATATGGAAGAGCTGTATCTGTATCGGAATGGGGAATGAGGCGGCGAGTGCGGGACATACGTCAGGCAGATTTACGGATGATGAGGAGATCATTATAGAGCTTGCAGTACAGGATAATCAGACCTCCTTAAATGTACAGATCTGGAAGGAATATGTGGATGTGATAGATATTTCTCTTATTACTCCGTCCGGAATACGGGTCGGCCCGGTCCAGGAGATTCTTGGACCGCAAAGATTTACAGCGGGGCAGACCGAGATACTTCTGTATTACGGAGAACCGAGCCCTTACAGCACGGCGCAGGAGATTTATTTGGATTTTCTTCCCAGAGAGAGTTATATTACCGCGGGAACGTGGAGAATCGTGCTGACTCCCAGAAGAATCGTGGTAGGAAGCTATGAGCTGTGGCTTCCAAGTGAAGGGGTATTAAATCCGGGGACGGGATTCTTATACCCCACAGACACTACAACACTTACGATTCCCTCGACGGCCGGGAGAGTAATTTCAGTAGGCGCGTACAATGCTCTGACATTTTCTTATGCAGATTTTTCCGGGCGCGGGCCGCTGAGAGGAGGAGAGACATTTACATCCAAGCCGGATATTGTGGCGCCGGGAGTTGATGTTATGACCACCGCTGTGGGAGGAGGATATGCACAGTTCAGCGGAACCTCTTTTGCGACGCCTTTTGCTACGGGAGGAACAGCACTTCTGATGGAGTGGGGAATTATAAGAAATAATGACCCTTATTTGTATGGGGAGAAGGTGAAGGCTTATTTGAGACGCGGGGCGAGGCCGCTGCCGGGATTTACGGAGTATCCGAATCCGCAGGTGGGGGCGTATGGTAATATAGTGTCAAGTTAGCAAGGAGCCAGTAAAATCAAGGGTTTCCGCTGATTTAGTCCTATGAAAAAACTGCTGTGAAAACAGCAAAATTGGATAAGGACGGGCCTGTTTTTAACCAGAAAACCGAAAATCAAGCAACTTGACACTAATATACCACAAAGCCGAGTGGTGTTGTAAAAAGTGTGCCTAAAAGGGGTGATAACTGAATATTTTTGAGTTTAGGTAGGACTAAAT
>CAQNVT010000042.1 GCA_948844705.1 uncultured Dorea sp. | reverse complement strand
TTGTCATGCGGGACGGAGATATAGTAGAAATGAGAAATCGGGCAAAAATCAGGGAGACAGGGAAAGTAAATGCCCGTATCGTCAATACGGCGATTTCCTTTACAATCTCGTACTGGATTTCCTTCATTTCCTACCTCATTTTTCTGTCTTATTTGGCTGTTTTGCCCTGTCCCCTTTAATTTTAATCTTCATTATATCACGCGCCCGCGCTCTCAAACTGCGAATTATAAAGCTCTGCATAGAACCCGTTCTTCTCAAGCAGCTCCTTGTGATTTCCCATTTCTACTATATCTCCGTCCCGCATGACAAGGATCAGATCTGCATCCCGGATGGTCGATAATCTGTGGGCAATGATAAAGCTGGTCCGCCCCTTCATCAAATTATCCATCGCCTTCTGGATCCGCACCTCGGTGCGGGTATCTACAGAGCTGGTCGCCTCGTCGAGAATGAGTATCTTCGGATCGGCAAGGATCGCTCTTGCAATCGTAAGCAGCTGCTTCTGCCCCTGAGAAACATTGCTTGCTTCTTCATTTAACTCCATCTGATAACCTCCCGGAAGGGTCTGGACAAAACGGTGCACATATGCCGCATCTGCCGCCGCTACTACCTCCTCATGGGTCGCATCAAGCTTTCCGTAACGGATATTATCCTCGATGCTTCCTTTAAAGAGCCAGGTATCCTGCAACACCATTCCGAACATCTGTCTCAGCTCACTCCGGTTAAAGCTGCGGATATCATGGCCGCCCACGCGGATCGCACCGCTGTTCACATCATAGAACCTCATAAGAAGCTTCACCATTGTCGTTTTTCCGGCGCCGGTAGGCCCTACTATGGCAATCTTCTGCCCCGGCTTTACCTGTGCGCTGAAATCATGGATGATAATATGATCCGGATGATATCCGAACTGTACATGATCGAACTCTACCTTTCCTTCCAGTCCGTCTACGGAGACGGCATGCTCCACAGTCTGATCCTCCTCGGTCTCCTCCAGAAATTCAAATACGCGCTCCGAGGCCGCTGCCGTGGACTGCAGCATATTTGCCACCTGCGCCACCTGCTGGATCGGCTGGGTGAAATTACGCACATACTGAGTGAAGGACTGAATGTCTCCCACCTCTATCGTCTGCTTTACTGCCAGATAACCGCCCAGGATAACGACTGCCACATAGCCGAGATTTCCTACAAACTGCATGATCGGCATCATCATTCCGGATAGAAACTGTGATTTCCATGCAGAATTGTAGAGTGTATCATTATCCTGATCAAACGCGGCAATCACATCCTCTTCCTTATTAAATGCCTTTACAATATTATGTCCTCCATAGACCTCCTCCACCTGGCCGTTTACATGGCCGAGATATTCCTGCTGGTCTTTAAAATATCTCTGGGAATGCTTTATAATCACGGAGATAAACCCTCCTGCAACCGGAAGTATCAAAAGCGCGATAAGCGTCATAAGCGGACTGATGCTGAGCATCATGATAAATACCCCGACAAGCGTCGTGACCGAGGTAATCACCTGCGTCGCGCTCTGGTTCAGGCTCTGGCTTAAGGTATCCACGTCATTGGTGATGCGGGACAATATCTCGCCATGCGTCATCTTATCATAATAATTCATGGGCAGCCGTTGTATTTTTTCAGAAATCTCTCTTCGCATCCGATAAGTCAGCTTCTGGGAAATCCCGGTCATAATATAGCCCTGTATAAAGGAAAACAAGGCGCTTAGCAGATACAGGCATAAAAGTCCTGACAAAATCCGTCCTATCTTCCCGAAATCTATACCGTCTCCGCCGGTGATTTTTCCGACAAGACCATTAAAGATCTCGGTTGTTGCTTTTCCGAGTATTTTAGGACCCGCAATGTTAAAAACAGTGCTTCCCACCGCAAATATAATGACGAACAGGATCGGGAGCTTATACTCTCCCAAATATCCCATGAGTTTTTTCATCGTTCCTTTAAAATCCCTGGCCTTCTCGCCTGCCATACGGCCCGGCCCGCCATGTCCTGGTCCCGGCATATTAACCCACCTCCTTCATATCTCGCAAAAGCTCCTCCTCGGACATCTGAGAAGCGGCAATCTGATAATAAGCGTCGCAGGTTTTTAACAGCTCTTTATGCGTGCCCTTTCCTGCCACCCTTCCGTCATCCAGCACAATGATCTGATCGGCATGGAGAATCGTACTGATCCTTTGGGCAACGATCAAAACCGTGCTTTCTTTCGTTTTCTTCTTTAATGCATTTCTTAGCGTCACATCTGTCTTATAGTCAAGCGCCGAGAAGCTGTCGTCAAAAATGTAAATGTCCGGATGCTTTGCAATGGCTCTGGCGATAGACAGTCTCTGCTTCTGACCGCCGGACACATTCGAGCCTCCCTGAGAAATGGGGCTTTCATAGCCCTCCTTTTTTTCGCCGATAAATTCCGCCGCCTGAGCGATCTCTGCTGCCTCCGTCATCCCGGCTTTCTCCCCGTCCGGATTTCCGTAGAGGATATTGGATGCGATCGTACCGGAAAAAAGCACTCCTTTTTGCGGCACATAACCAAGCATTTCCCTCAGATCATGCTGCTTCATCTTACGAATATCCGTTCCGTCTATGAAAATATGCCCTTCTGTCACGTCATAAAATCTTGGAATCAGATTCACCAGAGTGGATTTTCCGCTTCCGGTGCTTCCGATAAATGCTGTCGTCTGCCCTGGTTTTGCGGCAAAGCAGATGTCGCTTAACACATTTTCCTCCGCTCCCGGATACCGGAAGGACACATGGTCAAAAACAACCTCTCCCCTGCCTGCCCCTTCAAACGCGCCCGAATCTCTTATCTTCTCCGGATGCTCCGGGTCATGGATCAGAGTTTTGCTTTGCAGCACCTCATCCACACGCTCTGCGGATACTGCCGCTCTCGGAAGCATAACCGATATCATACAGATCATCAGGAAAGACATTATGATCTGCATCGTATACTGTATAAACGCCATCATGTCGCCCACCTGCATGCTCCCGTCATTTACTCCGTGTCCGCCTACCCATATAATGAGAACGGAGATTCCGTTCATAACCAGCATCATGACCGGCATCATAAAGGTCATGGCCCTGTTTACAAAAAGATTTGTCTTCGTCAGATCCTTATTTGCCTTATCAAACCGCTGTTTTTCATATTCCTCCGTACTGAACGCCCGGATGACCGGAAGTCCCGTAAGGATCTCGCGGCTCACCAGGTTCAGGCGGTCCACCTGGTTCTGTACGATCTTAAACTTCGGCATGACAACAAGGAATAATGTCCCGACCACCAAAATGATAAGCACGACTCCGAGAGCGATGATCCACGACATATCTACATTTGTGTGAAATACCTTCCAGATACCGCCTGCCGCCAGGATCGGGGAATAGAGCACCATACGGAGCACCATAACGGAGAGAAGCTGCACCTGCTGGATGTCGTTCGTGCTTCTCGTGATCAGGGATGCCGTAGAAAATCTGTCAAACTCGGCGTTAGAAAAGCTTACTACCTTGCGGAATACATCTCTCCTTAATCCCCGGCCGATTCCGGCTCCGACCCGGGCTGCCATAAAGCCCACCATAATACTTGCACACATGCCAAGCGCGGCAAGCAGCAGCATTTTCGCTCCGGTGCTCCGGATATAGGCAGAGCTTATTTTATCGGTATCAATGCTCAGGTGCTCATAGGCGGTACGGACATAGGCGGTTCCCGCCTGCTCCAGGATGGAATCCGGCATATCGTCAAGCTTCTCTGTAATCGCCGACACCATCTGCTCCCGCTGCTCCTGCGGCATCATGGCAAAGATGTCATAGACAGACATTTCCTCCATCTCCGGAAGCGGCGCCTGCTCCTGAATCCCTGCCATCTGCTTCTGTATCTGCTCCTTCAGCTGCTTTTCCATCTGCTTTGTCATATCGCTTCCGGAATCAAAACCGGATACGAGCATCATGGGCTTTGCCAGGATCCGGGAAAGCTCCCCGAGCTTTTCTTCGCTGTCAAGAACCGTTTCGCTGAGTCTCAGTATCTCTGAACTGCCTTCGCCTGTATAGCGGTATGCGCCGTATTTTCCTTCCTCATATGCCGCCCGCACCGTCTCCTGTTTATCGGAGGGCACGAACAAAAGCAGTTTTTCTAAATCCTCCTCCGCTATTGTCTTTGGTATGCTTTCATCGATGCCGCTCTGCTGGATTCCTACATTTACAATATTAGACGTATAAGTCGGAAGCGACAGCTCACAGTATGCCTGTATCATGAGCACGCACAGAATCGCAAATACCGAAGCGACGTACGGTTTCATAAATTTAAATAATTTTCTCATATGCAAGTCTCCTTTCTTCTGCTAACCTGTTGCTACTTGTATGGTCAAAAAACATCCTTTCCGTCCGGCGGTACAGGCGGACGCATTTTCTCCATAAAGGAGCACATATCCATCCCCCGAAACTCCTTATTATCCATAAGATTTTTCCTCATCTCAAAAAGGAGCCGCCTTAAAAACAGCTTTTCTTCATAAGTAATGTCCTGAAAGACCGTATCCTCAATATCCTCCATGATCCCCTTCAGGCTCTCGATGCATTCTCTTCCTTTTCCGGACAATCCTATTTTAAAAACTCTCTGATCCTGCGGATCCGCTTCCTTTATAATATATCCTCTGTTCTCCAGCTTCTTAATAGCGGCCGTCATGGAAGGCGGCGTGATCCCCATCTTCTCGGCCAGCTTTTTCTGCGGCATGCTTCCCTCGCCCTTCAATATAAAAAGGATACCCGCCTGCCCCGGTTTTATATCCATAGCCTCCATTCTTTTCATAGCATGGTATCTGCTTAAATGGCTTACCTGCTCCAGAAGCATAACTATCGAAAGATTTTCTTTAAGCATGGAGCTCCTCCTTTACATTCATTTTTAGTTAGATGACTAACTAATAGATTAGGCATTTTAACTATATATGTCAATAGATATTTTATTATTTAATATTTGTTTTAGGAAATTTTATAGAATATTAATTAGATAAGCTAACGAAGTGGGGACGTTGTAAAATTAATTTTACTACGTCCCGGATTGAAAATACCCTGTCCCTT
>CAQNVT010000041.1 GCA_948844705.1 uncultured Dorea sp. | reverse complement strand
AGATGCCTGGCGAGTGTAAGACCGCCGGAGCCGGTGATCACAGGGGATGCCGAGATCGTGCCAAGCTTGTAGATCGCGCGTCCCAAAAGATCGGAGAGTGTCTCCTGAATATTTGCAAAATGCCGTTCATAATCGGAAAATATGACTTCATTGCCGGAATCTAATATGGCAATCTTAACCGTTGTGGATCCGATATCGATACCAAGCGTATACAGTTCTTTCCTGCTCATAATTATGTACTCCTTTATTTTATACCAATATGTTTGTTTGTAACTGTTCAGTACCTTCAAAGTTACGTTTGTCTACTTATTTTATGTGTTTCATTTACGACTGTAACATTATACGACAAAAAACGCGGAAATACAATTCACAAATTATTGCCAAAAGATAAAATATGTATGAAATGTCTGCAATCTTTTGTGTCATAATTGACAAATAATTCATGAAAAGGTAGAATTACTACAGTAATAATAAATATAAAAAAGGGAGCGGATATATGAATTGGTTAGATAAGCTGGAACGGAAATTCGGCAGATATGCAATACCGAATCTGATGTATTATATTATTATTCTTTACGGCGTGGGCTTTGTGCTGAACCTGGTAAGCCCGCAGTTTTATTATCAGTATCTGAGTCTTAATGTGGAGGCGGTGCTTCACGGCCAGATCTGGAGACTCGTAACCTTTATCATCCAGGCGCCGTCTGACAGTATTATCTTCATTATTTTTGTACTGCATCTTTATTATATGATCGGGATGGAGCTGGAGAGAGCGTGGGGCTCCTTCCGGTTTAATCTGTATTTTTTCTCGGGGATGTTTTTCCATATACTGGCGGCATTTCTCGTGTATTTTATCATGGGGATTTCCCTTCCGATGAGCACATGGTATCTGAACCTGTCGCTTTTCTTCGGATTTGCGATGCTTTATCCGAATGTGGAATTTCTTCTGTTTATGATCATCCCGGTGAAGGTAAAATGGCTTGCGCTTCTTGATGCAGCCTATTTTGCCTATGGTATTTTGCAGGCCTTTCTTCCGGCATACGGCGGCAGTCTGTTCGGAATCGTATATAAGGCGAATGCGGTCGCGGCGGTGGTGTCTGTCTTAAATTTCCTGCTGTTTTTCCTTGGCTCAAGAAATGTACGTCCGTACAGCCCGAAGCAGGTAAAGCGAAAAAGAGAATTCAAAAAAAACATCCGCAATGCGTCCAGAACCATGAATTACGGCGGCGGTGCAAAGCATAAATGTGCGGTCTGCGGACGGACAGATCTGGATGATGCCGGACTGGAGTTCCGTTATTGTTCGAAATGCAACGGAAATTATGAATACTGCCAGGAGCATCTGTTTACGCATACACATGTAAAGTAAAAAAGTGGTAGAATAGAAATATAGTGAAAAGAAAGGAACGAGGGACATGAAAAAGACAAAGATCATCTGTACAATGGGACCGGGCTCCGACAACGAGGAGGTATTGAGAAAGCTGGTACGCGGCGGGATGGATATTGCCCGGTTTAATTTTTCCCATGGGACTCACGAGGAGCAGAAGATACGGATGGACCGCCTGAAAAGGATCCGTGATGAGGAAAAAAAGCCGATCGCCATTCTTCTGGATACCAAGGGGCCGGAGATACGCACCGGAGTTTTAAAGGGCGGGAAAAAGGTGACCTTAAAGGAAGGGGAGCTTCTTTCCCTTACCACGGAGGAGATCGAAGGAGACGAAAAAAGAGTCTCTATTACATATCCCGGCCTTGTGGAGGACGTTCAGGTCGGAAGCAGGATTCTGATCGATGACGGGCTGATCGAGTTAAGTGTAAAGAGAAAGCAGGATACGGAGATTGTCTGTAAGATCATAAACGGCGGCGAGCTGGGAGAGAGAAAGGGCGTAAATGTGCCGAATGTACCGGTAAGGCTTCCGGCGATCACGGATAAGGACAGGGAGGATATCCGCTTCGGCGTGGAGCAGAAGATTGATTTTATCGCGGCTTCCTTTGTGCGCAATGCAGAATGTATCCTGGAGATCCGTTCTTTTCTTAAGGAGTGTGATGCTCCGTATATTCCGATCATTGCAAAAATCGAGAATGCAGAAGGGATCCGCAATATTGATGAGATCGTAAGATGTGCGGACGGAGTCATGGTAGCAAGAGGAGACCTCGGTGTCGAGATTCCGGCGGAGGAGGTTCCGTATCTCCAGAAATTCCTGATTCAGACCTGCAATGACAATTATAAGCCGGTTATCACGGCAACCCAGATGCTGGATTCCATGATGCGCAATCCCAGGCCTACAAGAGCAGAGGTAACGGACGTAGCCAATGCGGTTTATGACGGAACGGATGCGGTCATGCTTTCCGGTGAGACGGCGGCAGGAAAATATCCGTATGAGGCACTGCAGATGATGGTGCATATCGTTGAGAATACGGAGGAGCATCTGGATTATAAAATGATTCTCGAAAAGGCTAAGGAGCACCATATGAAGAGTGCTTCCAGCGCGCTGGCCCACGCAACCGTAACAACGGCATCTAACATGGGGGCAAGGTGCATTATTACGCCTACCGTATCGGGAGCGACGGCAAGAGTTGTCTCGAAGTTTAAACCGGAAACGGAGATCATCGGTGTGTCTCCAAGTGAGGCAACGCTTCGCAGGATGCAGATTTACTGGGGCGTAAGGCCGTTAAAGTCTATAGAGGCGAGATCTACTGATGAGATCTGCAACAGCGCCATAGAGCTTGTCTGTGCAAAGCAGATTGCTGAGACGGGCGATGTGGTAGTACTGACGGCCGGCATTCCGTCACCGACGATCGGCGGACAGAAGATGGGCGTCAGCAATATGATGAAAATAACGGTAGTGGAATAAAGATAAAAACAGTTAAAGGATGACGGCTTTGGTGGACAAAAATGATAAATCGTGATTGGGAAAGATTCGGAGAAGAGATAAGAAGAACAGTGCAGGATGCGATTGATGCACAGGATTTTAACAAATTGAATCAGACGGTGACGGATACGATCAACAGTGCGGTAGACGGTATCGCAAGGACAATAAAAAATGCGGGGAATACAGGCGGCTCCGGTTATTCTTATTATGAGAATTCTCCCCTCAAGAAGGTAGTTCCCCGGAATGTGCCCAACCTGTACCGCAGTGTTACCTCTGTAATGGCGGGCGGAACGGTGATGGCGGCTCTTGGAGGCGTCTTTGGCGGCATATGCTTTCTTTTTCTTATATTTTCCGTTCTGGCCATGGTATTCGGCGACGGGATCGGCCTTCCGGGGATGATCGCGGTCTCCACCTTTCTGATATTCAGTGCGGGCGGGCTTGTGCTTAACCGCTGGGGAGCGGTTTTAAGGGGCCGTGTAAAGAGATTCCGCGCTTATATCAGGATTCTGGGAAGAAGAGAATACTGTAATATCCGTGAGCTTGCTGAGGGCACGAATAAAAATGTGAAATACGTATTGAAGGATCTGCAGCAGATGCTTGGAAGAGGCTGGTTCCTGCAGGGACATCTGGATGAGCAGAAGACCTGCCTGATCGTCAGCCACGGCATGTACCAGGAATACCTTAAGCTTGAGAATGAAAGAAGGCAGAACAGCATTGAGGCGGAGCGTGTGAAGGAGCTTAAGAATCATGAGGGGCAGAAAAAGCCGGAGAAGCAGGAGCAGAAGCTTTCTCCGGAGGTGAAACGGATCGTAGAGGAGGGAGATGCTTATATCCGGAAGATCCATGCCTGCAATGACGCGATCCCCGGGGAGGAGATATCTGCGAAGATTTCCCGTATGGAGACAGTGATCGACCGTATTTTTGACAGGATCGAGCAGAATCCGGAGAGTGTGGATGATATCCGGAGGCTTATGGATTATTATCTTCCTACGACGATCAAGCTTTTAGAGGCATATCAGGAGCTTGATGCCCAGCCGGTGGGCGGGGCAAATATCCAATCCTCGAAAGAAGAGATCGAAAAGACGCTGGATACGTTAAGCGGTGCGTTTGAGAAGCTTTTGGACGATCTGTTCCAGGATACGGCATGGGATGTTTCCTCAGATATATCCGTGCTCCGCACGATGCTTGCACAGGACGGACTTACAGAGGATGAGCTTAGAAAATAAAAAAGGATGGAGAGATGATTATGAACGAATTTGAAGATTTTTCGGCGGTTCCGGAGCTTACTTTGGAGCCTTTTAAGGAGGAGCCGAAGCCGGTGATTGTGGAAGAGAAAAAGGAGATATTTGACGACAGTATCCTGTCCGCAGAGGAGAGGAAAGCTGTGGAAGCATTTGTGCAGCGGATTGATCTTAAGGACTCTACGGCAATCCTTAATTACGGGGCAGGGACGCAGAAGAAGATGGCGGATTTCTCTGAAAGTGCGCTTGAAAATGTCAGGACCAAGGATTTAGGGGAGGTAGGAGAGCTGCTTTCTGACGTGGTAAAGGAGCTTAAGAGCTTCGATGAGGAGGAAGAGGAAAAGGGCTTTCTCGGGATATTTAAAAAGACCTCCAATAAGATTCAGTCCATGAAGGCCAAATATGCCAGGGCAGAGACGAATATCAACCAGATCTGCAAGGTGCTTGAGAATCATCAGGTGCAGCTTTTAAAGGATATTGCCATCCTGGATAAGATGTATGAGCTGAATCTGACTTATTTTAAAGAGCTGTCCATGTATGTGATGGCAGGAAAGAAAAAGCTTGAGGAGGTAAGAAGCACAGAGCTTCCGTCCCTTCTTTCCAAAGCACAGGCGAGCGGGCTTGCAGAGGACGCGCAGGCGGCAAGGGATCTGGATTCCATGTGCAACCGGTTTGAAAAGAAGCTTCACGATCTGGAGCTTACCAAGACCGTTTCCATGCAGACGGCGCCTCAGATCCGCCTGATTCAGAGCAATGATACGCTGATGGCGGAAAAGATCCAGTCTACCATCGTAAATACGGTGCCTCTCTGGAAGAGTCAGATGGTGCTTGCATTAGGGGTAGAGCATTCCTCACAGGCGGCTGCTGCCCAGCGTGAGGTAACGGATATGACAAATGAGCTCTTAAAGAAGAATGCGGAGAAGCTTAAAATGGCGACCATTGAAACCGCGAAGGAATCGGAACGGGGCATCATCGAGATGGATACCTTGAAGCATACGAATGAAGCGTTGATTGCGACCTTTGACGAGGTTATGCAGATCCAGGCAGAAGGACGCCAGAAGAGAAGAGAAGCAGAGGCAGAGATGCTCCGCCTGGAGAATGAACTTAAAGGAAAGCTTTTGCAGCTTCAGGGGTAAAATGACGTAATTTATAAATTTATCGCAGTAAAGAAAAAAAGTATTGACAGATGGGAAACAATGCTATATAGTGTTCCATGAAAGAACTACTAGAAAGGGTGCTATGCGCAGTCTTTATATGATTGTGCGCAGATGTGTGAGAATCATGACAGGGGAAACATTTGTAGAGCGTTTGATGGAATTTGACCTTACAAGACAGGAGGCAGGAATATATGAATGTCTTCTGAGAGAAGGGAAGATTACAGGGTATGAGGTTGCGAAGCAGCTTGGGATTTCAAGGTCTAACGCGTACAATTCTCTGGCAAGCATGACGGAAAAAGGAGCGGCCTATCTGGTGGAGGAAGGAACAACGCGCAAATATGCGCCGGTTCCTTTGGACGAGTTCTGTAAAAACCGTATCCGCAGATTAGAAAATCATATGCAGTGGCTGAATGCCCATCTGCCGGCGGAAAAGACCTATGCAGACGGGTATATCACCATTGAGGGTGCGGAGCACATACTGAATAAGATAAGGAATCTCCTGTTAAAGACACAGGAGCGGGTATATCTCTCCTGTACCAGTAATTATCTGCTGCTGTTCGTGGATGAATTCGAGCAGCTTATGAGAGACAGAAAAAAGGTGGTCATCATTACAGATCAGCCGGTAAGCTTCGGCAATGCGAAGGTGTACGTAGGCTCTGCCCGCGAGATGCAGATCGGCGTGATTTCTGATTCGAAGTATGTGCTGACCGGGGAATACGGCGAGGGCAGCATGAATACCTGCGTGTATTCCGGACAGAAGAATTTCGTGGAGCTCTATAAGAGAGCGCTTGCGAATGAAATGAAACTATTTGCAATGCAGGAGGAGAATCAGTAAGATGAAAAAACAGCCATTTGTCACCAAAGCACAGCTAGACGAGATTGTAAAAGAATACCCGACTCCCTTTCATCTCTATGATGAGAAAGGGATCCGGGATAACATAAAAGCACTTAAGGATGCATTTTCATGGAATAAGGGCTACAAGGAATATTTTGCGGTAAAGGCAACGCCGAATCCGTATCTCATTGACATCTTAAGAGAGTATGGCTGCGGCTGCGACTGCTCCTCCTATACGGAGCTTATGCTCTCGGATGCCATCGGCGTCTGCGGAGAGGATATTATGTTTTCTTCCAATGATACTCCGGCCGAGGAATATGTATATGCAGAGAAGCTTGGCGCCATCATTAACCTGGATGATATCACGCATATTGATTTCCTGGAGAAGACGATCGGGTATATTCCCAAAACCATCAGCTGCCGCTATAATCCGGGAGGATTGTTTAAGATCAGCAATGATATTATGGATAACCCCGGAGATTCCAAATACGGCATGACAACAGAGCAGATTTTTGATGCATTCCGGACACTGAAGGAAAAGGGAGCAGAGGAGTTCGGTATCCATGCATTTCTTGCGAGCAATACGGTAACGAATGAATACTATCCGATGCTTGCCAAGGTTCTTTTTGAGGTGGCTGTAAAGCTTCAGAAGGAGACGGGCGTCCATATTAAATTCATCAATCTGTCAGGCGGCATCGGAATTCCTTATACACCGGATCAGGAGCCCAATGATATTCGGGTGATCGGTGATGGGGTAAGAAGAGTATATGAAGAGGTGTTAGTACCGGCCGGCATGGGTGATGTGGCGATCTATACGGAGCTCGGACGCTTTATGATGGGGCCTTACGGGTGTCTTGTAACAAAGGCGATCCATGAGAAGCACACACATAAGGAATATATCGGTGTAGATGCCTGTGCGGTAAATCTGATGCGTCCGGCTATGTATGGGGCGTACCATCATATTACGGTAATGGGAAAGGAGGATCTCCCATGTGACCACAAATATGATGTGACGGGATCCTTATGTGAGAATAATGATAAGTTTGCCATTGACCGTATGCTTCCGAAGGTAGATATAGGAGATTTACTGGTGATACATGATACGGGAGCCCACGGATTTGCAATGGGATATAATTATAACGGGAAGCTGAAATCGGCAGAAATCCTTTTAAAGGAGGACGGAAGTGCGAAGCTTATAAGAAGGGCTGAGACACCGGCAGATTATTTCGCGACCTTTGACTGCTTTGACATTGGGGAAAAGCTATTGAAATAGTGTGGTTTTATAAATTCCTTAAAAATATGCATTGTGTTTTTTTATCTGCTGTGCTATAACCCGAGTTTGCCACTTATAAAGTCCAAAATGGAGCCATAACGGCTCCATTTTTACTGTAATTATGCAGATTTTCCAGTGTTTATGCGGTTTGTGAGATT
>CAQNVT010000040.1 GCA_948844705.1 uncultured Dorea sp. | reverse complement strand
GGCTATGGCGTCCACAAGCGGGTCAATGGTCAGAAGAAACGGATAATTCCACGGACTCATGATCAGAGTCACGCCGTAGGGCGACGGTTTTTTATAGCTCCTGGAATGAAACTGTGCGAGAGGAGTGCGGACTCTTCGTTCCTTTGCGTAAGAGTGAATGTGCCTCAGCATGTGGCCGATCTCGTCAAGAACGAGTCCGGTTTCACACATGTATGCTTCAAAGGAGCTTTTTCCAAGGTCCTTTTTCAGGGCTTCATTTATTCTGTCTTCATTTTCTGAAATACAGCTTCTCAATTTTTTCAGAGCCTGCACGCGTGTTTCCGTAGGAAGAGTCGCGCCGGTATGAAAATAAGAACGCTGTTCGTTTACTATTTTTTTGATATCGGCTTCAGTCATTATTATTCTCCTATAAATACCATAACGCTTCGCGGATGGATGGTAAAATCATTTCCTGCTATGGCGTGCGCCTCCTCATCCGGCTCCCATGTATCGACCGCAAGCTCCCAGCACATAGAGGCGGGAAGCTCCGGCAAAATGACATTTAATTCCTCCCAGTAGGAATTGGAGGCAATGTAAATGACCTTCGGGCCGGTTCCGTGTTCCTGTCCCGCAAACATAACGCCTACATACCGTTCATGCTCTGCGAAGGAGCTGTGCCACGGAGTTACGCCGTGAAAGCTTGTGTCCGGAAAACCGCAGGCACCGCCGCTTACATTGGTGCGCAGGAGCCTGTGTTCCTTGCGGAGCCGGATCATGCGCCGGAAAAATGAAAATATGTCCGAGTACTCGTCTAACCGGTTCCAGTCAAGCCAGGAGATGATGTTGTCATGGCAATAGGCATTGTTATTGCCGAATTGTGTATTGCAGAATTCGTCTCCGGCGAGAAACATAGGAATGCCCCGGCTTACCATAAGGAGGGTAAAGGCATTTCGTATCATGCGTTTTCTAAGGTTTATAATGTCAGGATCCGTGGTGTCGCCCTCTGCACCGCAGTTCCAGCTGTTATTGTCATTTGCCCCGTCAGTATTGTTCCAGCCGTTGGATTCATTGTGCTTTTCGTTGTAGGAAAACAGGTCGTACAGGGTAAATCCGTCGTGACAGGTAATAAAGTTTACAGAGGCATTCTGACGGGAGTTCAGCTCGTAAATGTCTCTTGAGCCGGAGAGACGGAGGGCAGCGGCCTGCGCCATCCCTGCGTCGCCCTTGAGATATCTCCGCATGTCGTCCCGATACCTTCCGTTCCACTCTGCCCAGCGGTTCCAGGCAGGGAATGTGCCGACCTGGTAAAGTCCCCCTGCATCCCATGCTTCTGCAATGAGCTTTACGTCGCCCAGGATCGGATCAAAGGCAAGGGACTGTAAAAGGGGTGGTTCGTTCATAGGCGATCCGTCTTCGTTGCGTCCGAGTATGGAGGCAAGGTCAAAGCGAAAGCCGTTGACACGGTAGGTGGTGACCCAGTACCGGAGGCAGTTCAGTATCATCTGGCGCACGATCGGGTGGTTGCAGTTCAGCGAGTTTCCGCAGCCGCTGAAATTATAATACTGGCCGTCCGGAGTCAGCATATAATAAATGTTATTGTCAAAGCCCTTGAAGGAGAAAAAGGGTCCCTTTTCATTCCCCTCGGCGGTATGGTTGAACACAACGTCTAAGAAGACCTCGATTCCATGCATATTAAAGGTTTGGATCAGCTGCTTTAGTTCATTTCCTTCACGGTTGTATTCTGTGCTGGCAGAGTAGCTTGTGTTGGGAGAAAAGAAGCTTACGGTATTATAACCCCAGTAATTATAGAGCTTTTCTCCGTCTACTTCACGGTAGTCCTGCATCTCGTCGAATTCAAAGATCGGCATGAGCTCCACAACATTTACGCCGAGATTCAGCAGATAAGGAAGCTTTTCCATGAGACCCGCGAAGGTGCCGGGTTTTGCGACGGCGGAAGAGCCGTGCATGGTGAAGCCCCGTACATGGAGCTCATATATGATCAGATCCTCCATGGGAAGGAGAGGCGCCCGCATATCCTCCCAGTCAAAATCATCCTTTACAACACGGGCCTTATAGTGCTGCTGTCCGCGGGGAGAGGTATATCCCCACCTGCTCTGTCCGGTCACCGCCTTTGCGTAAGGGTCCAGAAGGTATTTTTTCTTATTAAACAACAGTCCCTTCTTCGGCTCATAGGGACCGTCTACACGGTAGGCATACTCGAATTCTTCAATATTAAGCTTAAATACGATCATAGAATAGACGTTTCCGATCCGGTAATGCTTGGGAAACGGAATCACGGCAAAGGGCTCATTTTCCTCCCGCCTGAACAAAAGAAGCTCGATCGAGGTGGCGCCCCGTGAATATACCGTGAAATTGACGCCGCCGGGGATGGCGGTGGCACCGTTGACCTCGTAAAAACCCGGCCGCACGTCAAAGCCGTCGATATGGTCCATGGGAACCAGATGGATCGTGCGGGGAAGGTTAAGTTCGGTGATCTTATCGTAATTATTTTCCATTATTGGCTGTCCTCCTTGTTATATTTGATATATCGACTTTACATCCTTAAATCTTAATGGAAAGTCGGGTGAATCCGTTGACGATATTCCTCCGGAATGCTAATATTGTAACAGTATATAACTTATCCAAATACAAGGAGGAACACATATGTTAAAAGGAAAAGTAGCCGTTGTAACAGGCGGTACAAGAGGAATCGGATACGCAATCGTTAAAAAGTATCTGGAAAACGGGGCGAAGGTAGTTCTTTTCGGCTCCAGAGAGGAGACCGTGTCAAAGGCTCTCGCTTCCCTGAAGGAGGAAAATGCAGACTGGGAGGTAAGCGGAGATTATCCGAGCCTTAAGGATGCAAAGGCAGTGGAGGCCGCGATTGAAAAGGTAAAGGAAAAGTACGGAAGGATCGACATTCTTGTAAATAATGCAGGTGTTTCGGACAGCAAGCCGGTTACGGATTATACGGCAGAGCATTTTGAAAATATTATGCAGCTTAATGTAAACGCGATCATCAACGCGGTAATGCCGGTCGTAAAGATCATGAAGGAGCAGGGAGGCGGATGCATCATCAATACGAGCTCCATGGTAAGCCTCTGCGGACAGCCGAGCGGCGTGGCATATCCGACAAGTAAATATGCGGTAAACGGCATGACCTGGTCGCTCGCAAGAGAGTTAGGGCCGAGCGGTATCCGTGTAAATGCAGTGGCCCCCGGTATTACAAAGACAGATATGGTTGCCGCTCTTCCGGAGAAGATGATCCAGCCGCTGATCAATGCGATTCCGCTCCGCAGAGTAGGAGAGCCGGAGGATGTTGCCAATGCGTTCCTCTTCCTTGCAAGCGACATGGCAGGCTATGTGACGGGCGAGATATTGTCGGTTGACGGGGCGATGAGAAGCTAGTACATTGGAGGATAAAATGGAAAAGAAAAGCGGAGTATCCGCACTTGATTTTTTTTGTATCGGCTTTGGCGCAATCGTAGGCGTCGGCTGGGCTGTTTCTATCAATAGCTGGATGAACGGCAGCGGTGGTCCGCTGCCCGCGGCGACAGGCTATATGGTGGCTATGGTTCTCATGGTGCCGATCGCACTCTGCTACTGTGAACTGTGTACTATGCTTCCGGTATCCGGAGGCGGCATGGCTTATGCGTTTCGGGCATTTGGAGACCGTATTGCCTTTCTTTCCGGCTGGGCGGCGTTCGGGGCATTTATCACGATTATTCCATGGGAAGCCATCTATGTTGTGGATATTTTAAGTATCGTTTTCCCGGTATTAAAAGCCGGCGCGCCTCTTTATACGCTGGCCGGCGCTGATATTTATATCGGACATATCATACTTGGAACGGTGATTTCGATTCTTCTTTACTTCATTAACAGAAAAGGAGTCGCGTCATCGGCGTCTCTGCAGAAGGTTCTTTGCATGGCTCTGGTGGGCGCCGGTGTTTTAGCGATGATCTGTGCGGTGATCAAATTTGATATCGGGAATCTTCAGCCGTTTTATGAGAATACAGGGACGGGAGAGCACAGTTCTTTTTTAGGCGGTATGGCATCGATCCTTGCGTCAGTGCCTTTCTTTCTGGCCGGATTTGAGACGATCCCGCAGGGAATTGAAAGCGCCGGCGGTGATACGAAGGGCGTGGGAAAGACGGTGGTTATGACGGTGGTCTTATCCTGTCTGTTTTATGCACTGCTGCTGTTTACCCTGGGCGGAGCTCTTCCGTGGAAAAGCTTTATAAAGTTTTCAAATCCTTCCGCGGCACTCATGTTCAAAGAGCTTTACCCCGGCGGAGTCGGAAACATCCTGTATGCGCTGATCCTGCTGGGAGCAGTCTGCGGTCTTTTGACGACCTGGAATGGATTTATGATGGCGTCCTCCCAGATTCTTATGGCGATGGCGCATGTCAGCCGGAAGGCGGGAGGGCGACGTGTGTTTTAGCGATGATCTGTGCGGTGATCAAATTTGATATCGGGAATCTTCAGCCGTTTTATGAGAATACAGGGACGGGAGAGC
>CAQNVT010000039.1 GCA_948844705.1 uncultured Dorea sp. | reverse complement strand
ATCGGAGAGACATGAGTCCGATGAATAGATTTCCTTCATGGAAGTGGATGGAAAGATTGTATTTTTCAACGTATCAGCGCTTGAGATCGGGGGCCTGTCGGCAAGGCTTTCACCGGCAGCGGTAATTCTCACCACATGCTTTTCCTGCGGTGTGGGGATTATATTTGGAATCTATCCGGCCAGAAAAGCGGCGCGGATGAGTCCGATCGAAGCATTAAGACAATTATAAAGGAGGAATGAAAGGATGTTTAAACCAAAAACATTACTGAAGGTAGTATCGATCTTAATGATCATAGGAGGTGTATTCGGACTTGCGGGCACGGCGTTAAGCTACATAATGCTTCCAAAGCTTACGGATGTTCCGGGCATTGATGTGAGTATGATTCAGAGCACGCTTACGCCGCTTAACCTGATTATGTCTCTTGTAAGCAGTGTCTGTGCGGCAGCGGCAGGATTCTTTGGATTCAGCGGAAGGTCTGCGAAATGGGTAGTGATTACGGCGGGAATTTATACGGCGCTGCTGATTATATCTGTCATACAGACGGTGATGAGCGGGATGGGTACGGCATTTCTTATAGTAGATTTTATCGTCCCGGCGTTATATTGGTGGGGATTTTACCAGTCGAAATGAAGAATCAAGAGCCGGATAATGACTAAATGCTTGACCGTCCGTTCCCATACGTGATAAAGTTAAAGAAATGTATTTTTAGGGGGAATGAGAGATGAAGAGGAATAATCCGGCCGCATTGCTGCCGATCGGTGTATTTCTGGTGATGTACCTGGGACTTGGGATCTTGTTTGAATATGTCTTGAAAATTCCGATGGGATTTTATAATATCCCGATCGTAGTCGCATTTCTTGCGGCGATCCTGGTTGCCTGTCTGCAGAACCGGGAGGTAAAGTTTGATGATAAGCTGGAGCTTATGGCACAGGGAATGGCAGATAAAAATATTATTACCATGCTTTTGATCTTCCTTGTGGCGGGCTCCTTTGTGGGAGTCGTAGGGCGGAGCAGTGCGGAGAGTGTTGCGTATTTTATGCTTTCGCTGATTCCCGCAAGGTTTGCCGTGGCGGTGTTGTTTGTAGTCTCCTGCTTTGTATCTACGGCCATGGGAACCTCCGTCGGAACGATCACCCTGATCGCGCCGATCGGGGTGGCAGTGTCGCAGGCTTCGGGCTTTGATCTGCCGTTATGTATCGGTGCCGTTATGGGCGGTGCAATGTTCGGAGACAACCTTTCTTTTATATCAGATACAACGATTGCGGCGTGCAACGGACAGGGCTGTGCCATGAAGGACAAGTTCAGGGAGAATTTCGGCATAGCGTTTCCGGCGGCTTTTGTCACATTGATCCTGGTTCTTGTTCTTTCGTTCAGGACGTCCTTAAGCGGGACAGTGACTCATGAATATAACCTGATTCAGATCATACCGTATGTTCTGGTATTGATCGGCGGTATCGCAGGGATTAATGTATTTGTCGTTCTCCTGATCGGAATTGTGTCGGGTTCTTTTATCATGCTTGTGACAGGGCAGACTGCGCCTACGGAGCTTCTTGCCAATATGGGCTCCGGGGTGTCGGGGATGTTCGAGACCTGTATGGTGGCGGTATTGGTTGCCGCCATGTGCTCTCTGATCCGGGAGTACGGCGGGTTCGAGGCGCTTCTTTCCGCAATCCGCCGCATCTTTAAAGGGAAAAAGGGCGGACAGCTTGGCATGGGTGTTCTGGTTGGAGCTATGGATATTGCGACGGCGAACAATACGGTAGCAATCGTTATGGCAAATCCGATTGCCCGCGAGATGTCGGAGGAATACGGAATATCTCCGCGCAAGGCGGCTTCTCTTCTCGACACCTTTTCCTGCATTTTCCAGGGTGTGATCCCTTATGGAGCCCAGATGCTCGTGGCGATCTCAGCGGCAAATGAGCTGGGCTTTGAGGTATCGGCTTTTGACATTATCCCGAATCTCTTCTATCCGGGAATGCTGCTTATAAGCTCTCTGGTATTTATTTTCCTGATACCGCAGAAGAACAGATAAACTATTGATCAGACAGTAAAACAGCACAGAGGAGCAGATATGTCTCATCTGTGCTGTTTGTGTTTGCACCCGGCATGGGGCAGACCTTAAAGGTAGTCCCGAAGCTCTTTGGAGAGCTTTTCCTCGATGGAGATAAGCTTTTTACCGATCCCCTTGGAAATGTGGTCTGCATTTTCATATTCATTCAGGTATTTCTGCAGAGATTTGATTCCCATATCACAGCCGTCTGTGATCAGGCTGGCTACGGTTTTGTCACTTTCGTCAAGCCCAAGCATTACGTTTGTCTTGATCCAGGACATGCCCTTTGCGATGGCGCCCGGCTCCTTGTACATGCCGCCGTGCTTGGTAAGAAGGGTATGGATCTCATCTCCAAGCTTCAGATGCTCCTCCCTGCTGTCGGTAAGTATAGATTTCAGCTTATCATTCTGTATCTTTTCTATGGTCTCGTCGATAGAAGCTACTGCCATTTTTGTGCCTGCGTCACATTCCTGGAGCAGACATACGGTATCATTATTATCCATAAATAACCTCCGATATGCTTTTATCCCTTAGTATTGCCGGAATCAATTAAAAATATTATAAAATAATAAAGTTTATTTGGTTTATTTATAAGATAATATCTTTTTGACAGCTTGTTTTCCAGACATTTACATGCTATGATAATATTATATTTTAGCAGATATATCGGAAAATAGATGTATCAATGAAAGGAGAGGTCTACAATGGGATTTTTAACAGGAAAGACAGCGATCATTACGGGAGGAGGACGCTCCGTATTAAGTGACGGAAGATGCGGCTCTATCGGATACGGAATTGCTACCGCATATGCAAAAGAGGGAGCGAATATTGTTATTACCGGACGTAATGTTAAGAAGCTTGAGGACGCGAAGGAGGAGCTGGAGAGGCTATATGGCATCAAAGTTCTCGCCGTACAGGCAGACGTATCCGCGGGCGCGGATAATGAGGCGGTTGTAGGAAATGTTATAAAGCAGGCAATGGACGAATTCGGACGTATCGATGTTCTTATTAACAACGCGCAGGCATCCGCATCGGGAGTAACACTCGAGGATCATACGACGGAGCAGTTTGACCTGGCGGTTTATTCAGGCCTTTATGCGACCTTCTATTATATGAAGGCCTGCTATCCGCATCTTAAAGAGACAAAGGGAAGTGTTATCAATTTTGCTTCCGGTGCAGGACTTTTCGGTAACTTCGGACAGTGTGCATATGCAGCAGCAAAGGAAGGCGTCCGCGGACTTACAAGAGTAGCGGCTACCGAGTGGGGCAAGGACGGAATTAATGTGAATATCGTTTGCCCGCTTGCATGGACGGCGCAGCTTGAGAATTTCGAAAAGGCATATCCGGACGCATTTAAGGCAAATGTAAAGATGCCGCCGGCAGGACATTACGGAGACGCCGAGTTAGAGATCGGACGTGTATGCGTACAGCTTGCTTCTCCGGATTTCAAATATATGAGCGGCGAGACGATTACATTAGAAGGCGGTATGGGACAGAGACCATAATCATAGCTATAATAGAAAATCCCCATCAAGGCGATGGGGATTTTTTTACTATGAAATCGGTTCAAAATCCGCTACTCCATGCTTGCAGAGCGGGCAGATAAAATCATCCGGCAGCTCGTCGCCTTCGTAGATATATCCGCACACCGTGCATACGAAGCCCTTCTTGCCCTCGGTATCCGGCTTTGGCTTTACATTGCTCTGGTAATAGGTGTAGGTCATGGTCTCTACATTGGAGATAACGCGCGCCTCAGTTACGGTGCAGATAAACATTCCGTGTGTGTCAAGATCTACATACTGCTCTACCTTAAGAGACATGAATGCATTGATATATCTTGGAAGGAATACAAGGCCGTTATCGGAGCGCAGGGGCTCGCAGCCGGCAAATTTATCTACGTTTCTTCCGCTCTGGAAGCCAAAATTCTGGAATACCTTAAACGGAGCCTCTGTTGACAGGCAGTTTACATTCATGATCCCCGTCTGCCTGATGACATGGTGGGAATAATTTGCCTTATTAATGCATACTGCTACCCGGTTCGGGCTGTCCGTAACCTGAGATACCGTATTTACGATCAGGCCGTTATCCTTTTTACCGTCGTTGGAGGTAACTACATACAGGCCATAGCCGATCTTAAAGAGAGCGGTCAGGTCATTATTCAAGCAATTCCAATCTATATATGTATAATTCATTTCTGAAAGCAATTGTGCCATCCTTTTCTTTTTACCTTTATTTT
>CAQNVT010000038.1 GCA_948844705.1 uncultured Dorea sp. | reverse complement strand
TGTCTCCACCGCGTAATAGCTGCCCGCCTCCAGGGTGACAAACACCCGGCCATCCGTCCCAGATTGAAAATACCCTGTCCCCGCATTTATGACAGCTTACTTTGCGGCAGATTCCAGTCATAATGCCGCGCCAGCACCCGTATGGCAATTATAATGAGTGCGCTTACGATCATGGCGAGATTCGGCATAAAGATCCGGCAGGTCAACGCATAAAGGAGTGCGCCGGCGAGGGAAGCGCAGGCATAGATGTGCTCCTTTAGTATAGAAGGAATTTCGCATACCATTATATCTCTTAAAAGTCCTCCGCCTACTCCGGTGATGACACCAAGAAAAACGGTTAAAAATAAATAATCATTATTATGTGTGGCAAATGCGGTATTTACGCCGACTACGGTGAATGCCCCAAGGCCGATGGCATCTAACAGATTATAGATCTGATTATAGCGTTCGATCTGTGTAAATGTCTTAAGCAGACGCTTAGACTGCACTGAAAAGAAGATTATGATCGCGGATATTACGGAAATCAGTGCGTAAAAAGGATTTCTGAAAAGAGCCGGAGGAATATTTCCGATCAGTATATCGCGGAACATGCCGCCTCCCGTAGCCGTAATAACACCGAGTACGATCACACCCAGAAGATCCAGCTTCTTTCGAATGGCAGCCAGTGCGCCTGAGCAGGAAAATGCGATTGTGCCGATCAATTCCATTGTAAATAATAAGGTTGTATTTATCATATCTATGAACCCTTTCTTCTATATAAAACCATCTATAAAACAGAGTGCACTCTAAAAATTGTTTTTAATCATACTAAAAATTGTCGGACATGTCAATAGAAAGTGTGCTACAATATACAGGAAGAGGTGGTTATTATTCACGGCCCAGGAATGCGCTGAACTGCGCATTCCGTAAGAAAATGATTCAGGAGTGAGGGGCGATTTTTGCGTAGCAAAATTTTAAATATCGCCCCGAATTGTTGCTATGAGCGGCCTCCAAGGCCGTGAATAGTAACAAGAGGTGTGCGAATATATGAAAAAATATGAAGAGATTGTGCAGGAATGGCAGAAACGTGATATAATAACCTCGTATGATGTATAGAACGGGTTTAAGGAGTTTTTAAAAGAGGAAACAGAAAAAACGTGGAATTTTAAAGGCGCAAAGAAAATTCCAGGTTAGGAAAAAAGGCACACAGGAGTATTATATAGATGCGGGTAGGAATATTTGATTCGGGAATAGGAGGTTTATCGGTTCTTCATCAGGCGCTTCAGGAGCTTCCGGAAGCCGAGTTTATCTACTATGCGGATGAGGAGCATGTACCGTACGGAGAGAAGACGGGAAAGCAGATTAAAGGATATATTGATGAGATCATTAAATTTTTGCTGAAAAAACGGGTGGATGCGATCGTGATCGCCTGCAATACGGCAACCAGTGTTGCGACGAAGGAATACAGAAGCCGATTTCCCGTGCCGATCATCGGCATGGAGCCGGCGGTAAAGCAGGCGGTTGAGCTGTATGGACATCTGCCGGGAAGAATTCTTGTTGCTGCGACACCGGTCACGATTGCGGGAGACAAGCTTCATCATCTCGTAGAGCAGGTGGACCGGGAGGATAAGGTGGATCTGGTGGCTCTTCCGGGGCTTGTCCGTTTTGCGGAAAAGGGCGACTTTGATACGGACGAAATCACAGAGTATCTTAAGCAGGAGCTGAAGGCTTATCCGCTTGAGCGATATAAAGCGTTTGTGCTTGGCTGTACGCACTTTAATTATTTTAAGGCATATTATAAAAAGATATTTCCGGAAAATGTAAAGTATGTGGACGGAAATGCGGGAACGATACGCCAGCTTTTAAGAAAGCTTGGATATCAGAAGGAGGAGATGCCCCGGGCCGGCGGCGGAGAAAGGATTAAATATTATTTTTCGGGCGCGCCTGTTACGGCAGGGGACAGAAGAAGGATCAACGTTTATATGGAACAGCTTGGACGGCTGGATTCTATATAGATAAAACAGCATAGGAGGTATGAGAATGAGATATCAGATACAGGGAGAGACACTTCCGGTGGTGATCTGCGAGCTTGAAGGCGGAGAAAAGATGATTACGGAGGGCGGGGCCATGTCGTGGATGTCGCCCAACATGCTGATGGAGACAACAAGCAACGGCGGAATCGGTAAGGCATTCGGCAGGGCGTTTTCCGGCGAAAAAATGTTCCAGAACATTTATACTGCACAGGGAGGCCCGGGCATGATTGCATTTGCATCCAGCTTTCCGGGCTCTATCAAGGCGTTCCAGGTCGTACCGGGGCAGGACATGATCTTCCAGAAAAGTGCATTTCTTGCATCGGAGATCGGGGTACAGCTATCCGTGCATTTCCGTAAGAAATTAGGCTCGGGCCTGTTCGGCGGCGAGGGCTTTATCATGCAGAGGATAAGCGGGCAGGGAACCGTATTTGCGGAATTTGACGGGCATGTGGTAGAGTATGAGCTTCAGGCGGGGCAGCAGATCGTGATCGATACCGGGCATCTTGCGGCGATGACGGCATCCTGCAGCATGGATATCCAGAGCGTGCCGGGTGTGAAAAATATGATCTTCGGCGGAGAGGGACTCTTTAATACCGTGATCACCGGCCCGGGGCATGTATGGCTTCAGACGATGCCGATCGAGGATTTGAAGAATATCGGTGCA
>CAQNVT010000037.1 GCA_948844705.1 uncultured Dorea sp. | reverse complement strand
GGTTTTCAGCCCTTGTGAGCGCAGCAGGTCGACAAACTCGAGTGCACCCGGAAAAATAGGATAAACTATCTCGTTTTCAAACTCATGCAGCAGCCGGTCAACATCTTTGCGCACCTGGGGATTGCTGAAGTGGGTGTTGAGTATATCTGTCAGTGTGGTGCCTTTAATGTCGTAGGCGAATGTGGGGGAGGGGAGGTTGTGCACTTTCCCGACATTCTCCCAGAACCGGGTGTATAAGATAAGTCTTCGTTCCGATGATGCGGCGGATGTAAGCGCTATTGCAGTGCAATTCGGCGGCGGCGGGCATAAGAAGGCCGCAGGGCTTACGATGCAGGGAAATTTTTACAGCATTATCAACCGGCTATCTGCACAGATAGAAAAGCAGCTGAGGAATGCTTTATGATACATGGTGTTTTGAATGTATACAAGGAAAAGGGCTATACCTCCCATGATGTCGTTGCAAAGCTTCGGGGAATTACCGGTCAGAAAAAGATCGGGCACACAGGGACGCTGGATCCGGAGGCGGAGGGAGTCCTTCCGGTATGCTTCGGGAAGGCGACCCGGCTCTGTGATATGCTGACAGACAAGGATAAATGCTATGAGACAGTCATGCTTCTCGGGGTAGAGACGGATACGCAGGATATGACAGGAAAGGTGATCGGAAGAGGAGACACCTCCGGTATCACAGAAGAAGAGGTGAGAACGGCGGTTGAAAGCTTTGAGGGTGCTTACGAGCAGGTTCCTCCCATGTATTCAGCCCTCAAGGTAAATGGAAAAAAGCTTTACGAGCTTGCAAGAGAGGGAAAGGTTGTAGAGCGGAAAGCGAGGAAGGTAACGATTCATGAGATCGAGATTATGAAGATCAGCCTTCCGCGGGTATACATGCGGGTGTGCTGCTCAAAGGGAACCTATATCCGTACCCTGTGCCGTGACATCGGTGAAAAGCTGGGATGCACGGCCTGTATGGAGGAGCTGGTCCGTACAAGGGTGAGCGATTTTACACTTCAGGACAGTGCTACGCTTTCTGAGATCGAAAGGCGGAAGAAAGACGGCACACTGGAGGAGCTTTTGCGCCCGATCGATCAGATGTTTTCGGAGCTTAAGCGGGTCACCGCAGCGGCGGAATGGGAGAAGTCTGTCCGTAACGGCAGCGCTTTTCCGGAGAAAGGGACCGGGAAGGAAGGGAGCTTTGACGAGTCCGAGAGAGTCAGGGTGTATGACCGGGCAGGAGCATTTATCGGAATATACGGTTACAAAAAAAGCGAGGGTATATTTACACCCGTTAAAATGTTTTATCTTGTGGAGAGGGACTAGGAGATGCAGTATATAAAAGGTCTGAATAAGTATACGGACAGCGGGAGATCAGCAGTGACCTTCGGGAAGTTTGACGGACTTCACTGCGGACATCAGGAGCTTGTAAGGACTGTGAGGGAACTAAGTGAAAAGGAGGATGTAAGCAGTGTGGTCTGTGCATTTGACATGCATCAGAAAAACGTGCTGATGACAAAGGAGGAGCGCCTGCTGCATCTGGAAAATGAGGTTGACTATCTGGTAGACTGTGCATTTACAAAGGAATTTATGGAAATTTCAGCAGAGGATTTTATCAGAAATATTGTCAGGGATGTATTTCATGCAAAATATGTTGTAGTCGGGACAGATTTCCGGTTCGGCTATGGAAAACGCGGCGACATCCATATGCTGGCAGAATATGAGAAGCAATATGGATATGAGCTGATTGTTATAGAGAAAAAACGTTATCACGGACGCATTATCAGCAGTACGTATATTAAAGAAATGCTGGGGAGCGGAGCAGTGGCGGATGCGGAAAAGATGCTGGGCTACGGCTACGGGATATCAGGCATTGTCGAGCAGGGCAGGAAGCTTGGAAGGACGCTGGGATTTCCGACGATAAATATTCTGTGGCAGGAGGAAAAGCTGGTGCCTCCGAAAGGGGTATACCTCTGCCGTACTTATATAGACGGGAGAGGCTACGACGGGATTGCCAATATCGGGGTGAAGCCGACGGTATCGGACGACGGAAGGGTGCGGATTGAGAGCTTTCTATTCGGCTACAGCGCGGATGCCTACGGCAAAGATGTAATGATCGAGCTGATTGAATATGTACGCCCTGAGCAGAAATTTTCGGGAAAAAAGGAATTAAAGGAAAAGGTAGACCGTGATATTGCCTATGGCAGGAAATACTTTGGGATAGAGTGATAAAGGAGAGTACAAATGAGTATTACAGAAGTTTTTACGCTGTTTGGAGGACTGGGCTTCTTTCTTTTCGGCATGAAGCTTATGAGTGAGGGGTTGGAGAAAGCGGCCGGCGCCAAGATGAGAGGGATCCTTGAATTTTTTACGAAGAACCGCTTCATCGGAATGGTAGTAGGTATTGTATTTACCGCGATCATCCAGTCATCTAATGCAACGACGGTTATGGTAGTAAGCTTTGTAAATTCAGGGCTTATGACACTTATGCAGGCGACCGGAGTGATACTGGGAGCAAATATCGGTACTACGGTTACCGGCCAGCTGATTGCCTTTAACCTGTCGGACATTGCGCCGCTCGTTGTCATTATAGGCGTTATTATGGTAATGTTCTGCAAGAAGCAGAGTGTAAAAAAGATCGGCGAGGTTATCTTAGGCTTCGGAATCCTTTTTATGGGCCTTCGCATTATGGGAGAGAGTATGCAGGCGGTGAAGGAATCACCGAGGATCCTGGAATTCTTAGGCTCCCTTACGAGTCCGTTCTCGGCGATTTTTGTAGGCTTTCTCATTACGGCGGTGCTCCAGAGCTCTTCGGCAACGGTAGGTATCATTCTTCTTATGGTGTCGCAGGGGCTTCTGGCGTTTACCATATGCCCGTTTATGATCCTGGGATGTAATATCGGTTCCTGTGTATCTGCTCTTGTTGCAAGCCTGAGCGGAAAAAAGGATGCAAAGCGTGCGGCCCTTATTCATTTTCTGTTCAATGTTATCGGATCTGCGGTCATGTTTATCATACTGCTTCTGGCCCTTGACCCGATTACGGACGGGCTTCTGTACATATCCGGGGGAAATCTTGCGCGCGCCGTTGCCAATGTGCATACACTTATGAAGGTGTTTGAGGTGGCAATGCTGTTCCCGTTCATGGGATGGATCGTAAAGGCTACCTATAAGCTTGTGCCGGGTACGGATGAGATTGAGGATGAATATGAGCTTCGGTATATCGGCAAAGGGAATATTATGGTTCCTACAACTGCATTTTCAAACGGAGTTCATGAGATCGAGCATATGGGAAGAATTGCCATTGAGAATTTAAAGATAGCCATGCATACCCTGTGTGAACTGAATGAGGAGGAGATTGACGAGGTATACAAAAGGGAAGAATATATTGATTTCCTGAACCGTAAGATTACGGATTATCTGGTAAAGGTAAATGAGATTGAGCTTCCTATAGCAGATGCGAGGCTGATCGGCGCGTTGTTCCATGTTGTAAACGATATAGAAAGAATCGGCGACCACGCCGAAAACTTTGCAGATTCGGCGAAGGACCGTATCGAGCGCAGGATCGAATTCAGTGAAAAAGCGAAAAAACAGCTGCATGATATGACGGAGGAGGTTATACAGATCCTGGAGTATTCTCTGGACATGTTTACGAACCGTAATCCCAGACATATGCAGGATATTCTGGGTCTGGAGGATGATATTGATGAAAGGGAAAGAAAATTACAGCGCGCTCATGTAAAGCGTCTTACGAAGAATAAATGTACCCCGGAAGCGGGAATGCTGTTTTCGGATACAATATCCGGGCTCGAGCGTGTGGCGGACCATGCGACGAATATAGCATTTGCCATTTTAGATGCAGACAACGGGGCAGCGGAGGAGGAAGAGGAAGAATAATCTGCAGAAGTTCTTTACATTGTGCCGGACTTATGCTATACTTTTCAAGTGGAAAAGCCGATGTTCGGTAACTGGATTACTCCGTCCGTTGCTTAATATCAGGCGGTACTAAGAGTTTATAAGGAGGAGATCAAAGATGATTTCAAAAGAAAGAAAAGAGCAGATTATTGCTGAGTATGGAAGATCAGAGGGTGACACAGGTTCACCGGAGGTACAGGTTGCAATCCTTACAGCAAGGATTAACGACCTGACAGAGCATTTCAAGGCAAATCCGAAGGATCATCATTCAAGAAGAGGACTTCTTAAGATGGTAGGTCAGAGAAGAGGACTTCTGGCATATCTTAAGAAGACGGATATCGAGAGATACCGTTCACTCATTGAGAGATTAGGACTGCGTAAGTAGTGAAGGAAAAGCTTCTGCCCGGTTTTGGGAAGGACTGGTGTTATTGGAAATGTGGTGCAACCTCATTAGATGGGGCTGCACTTTTTTCTTTGATTTTTAAGTGATAATTGAAGTGGGAAAATAAGTGGGAAAATAAGTTAAAAAAGTTGTTGACAAACTGATTGTGATGTAGTAATATAATTATTGTTCTGAGGAACAGCAATAAGGAATGCGACAGTGGCTCAGTTGGTAGAGTACGACCTTGCCAAGGTCGGGGTCGCGGGTTCGAACCCCGTCTGTCGCTCTAAAAGGAATCATAGAAATATGGTTCCTTTTCGTTATATTATGAAATGAAAGGGATGTTCCTTGGTAATTTAAAGTAATTAGTAGTAAAAAATAGGAGAGCAGTAAATTTATATCTACCCTCCTATAAAATGCACGATAATCAGGAAAGAGGATGCTATGAAAATCGCGGTGATCAGC
>CAQNVT010000036.1 GCA_948844705.1 uncultured Dorea sp. | reverse complement strand
GTGAAAAACTAGATCTTATTTTGTCAGAAATGCAGGACATGAAGGGTGAAATGCAGGACATGAAGGGGGATATAAGGGAATTGTCAGCGAGGAAGAGCGCTATATTGAGCGTGCCGGCGGCGGCGATACTGCCGGCGGCGTTGCAGGTGCGGAGACAAACGCGGATACGGCCGAATATAATACGGACAGCGACACGGATGCCGAGGGGGCGTACAGTGAGAGTATTTCCAGAGAATATCTGGTGAATCAGATAAAGGAACAGGGGCAGGTAACGCCGGGAGCGCTTGATGACCTTACTGTCTCTGTGGCGATAAACGGCGAGGGATTCGGAAGCTTAAGAGAGAGCCAGCTGCTCGCATTGGTAGGAAATGCGGCGGGTATAGCGGCGTCGGACCAGAGAGATAAGATCGCGATCGTAAGCGCGCCGTTCAGCGACAGCACAGAGGATGAGGGCGGCCAGGAAGGAAACGCCTTTACACGGATTTTAGAGACCATTCCGCTCTGGGTATTTATTGCGGGCGCAGTGCTTCTGGCAGTGCTGATCGGTCTTGTGATACTGCTTATCGCAAGAAAACGTAAGAAGGAAGCGGAAGAAGAGGAAGAGCTTCTGAATACAGAAGGACCTGCGATACTGGCAGTGGACGGAGAAGAGGAAGAGGTTCCGGAATTTAATCTTAATGAAGAGCTTCAGGAGATTAAGAATGACAGAGGTATGGCGCTTAAGAAGAGCATTCGGGAGTTCGCAGAGCAGAATCCGGAGATATCTGCCCAGTTGATTAAGAACTGGTTAAATGGAGGCAGTGGAGATGGAACTAACTAATAATGGGATGTCGTCGGAACAGAAGGCGGCAGCGGTTATTATTTCGCTTGGAGCTGATAAGGCATCGAAGATATACCAGCATCTGAGTGAGAGTGATATTGAAAAGCTGACGATCGAGGTGGCGAAAGCCGGACGTGTTACGCCGGAACAGATGGAAGAGGTTCTGGATGAATTTTATAAGATATGTCTGACCCAGAAGGTTGTTACCGACGGCGGTATGGAATATGCGAGAGCAGTACTTGAAAAGGCTTTTGGCGAGGGTACGGCTCAGACGCTTCTTGAAAAGCTGTCCAAATCTCTGCAGATACGTCCGTTCGAGTTTGTGAGAAAAAGTAATGTAAAGAATCTGGTTTCCTTCCTCCAGCATGAAAGAGCACAGACGATTGCACTGGTTTTGTCATACGCAGATCCGGATCAGGCGTCTACCGTAATCAGCGAGCTGCCAAAGGAAAAGCGTATCAAGGTGGTAGAAGCCATTGCAAGGATGGAGAGCGCCTCCCCCGATGCGATCAAGATTGTAGAGGAATCACTTAAAAAACGGTTTGAATCTATTCTTACAACATCCGACTTTACCAAGATCGGCGGTATTGATTACATAGCGGACGTTATGAACCATATGGACAGAGCGAATGAAAAATACATCTTTGACGAGCTTGGCAAGGAGAACGAAGAGCTGGCGGAGACGATCAGAAAGAAGATGTTCGTATTCGAGGATATCGTATCTATGGACAACAGATCTATCCAGAGATTTATTCGTGAATGTGATGTTAAGGATATTGTATACGCTCTTAAAGGCTCTGATGAAAATATCAAACAGCTTGTCTTTGCAAATGTATCGAGCCGTATGGCTGAAAGCATTCAGTCCGACCTTGAGGTTACGGTTAACGTACGTCTGAGAGATGTTGAGGAGGCTCAGCAGCGTATCGTCGGCGTGATCAGAAGACTCGAAGAGGCCGGAGAGTTGATCATAGTTAAGAGCGGAAAGGATGAAATCATTGCCTAGGATTGTAAAAGGCCCGGAAAAGAAGGAGGGTATCAAGCCTTTTGATTTCTTTGCGGGATTTAAGATCAGTGAACAGGAGCAGACGGAGGAGCCCGGCGACGAGGCTTTAGACGAGGATGCTTTGGGGGCGCAGGAAGAGCTTGCGCGCAATGCCGAGAACGAGATTTTAGAAAAGGCGAGGCAGAAGGCGGACCGGATCATAAGCGATGCCAGGGAGCAGGCCGAGTTTTTGCGTGAACAGGCTTATAATGAGGGCAGAGAAGCCGGAAGAGAAGATGGTTTCCGCGAAGCGCATGAGGAGCAGCGTGTCCTTCTGGATGAGGAACTTGCGAAGCTTCGCAGGTATATAGCAGATATTGTGAATGATGTTTCCCATGAAAAGGATAAGGTACTGGAACAATACATAGATGATTTGAAACGTATTTCGCTCGCGGTTGCGGAAAAGATTATTCAGACCAGCCTGCAGTCCAGCAGTGATATTATCAAAAGGATGATCCTTTCTGCTACCGACAAGATCAGAAAAAAACAGTGGGCGAAAATTTATGTCACGAAATGTGATACCGGCATATCTATGGAAGTAGATACGGAATTTTTAGAGGCGTTATCCGGACTGTCTGATAATATCAAGCTGATTACGATGGATAACGGAGAGGACGGAACCTGCATTATCGAGCTTCCGGACGAGATTATAGATGCCAGTGTGAGTACACAGTTAGAAAACATTAAAGATATATTGAACAACGTAAGAGTATAACGAGGTGAAAAATATGTTTTCAAAGCTGCCGGAATTGATTCAGAAGTCAGAGACAGTAAGTTATATAGGAAAAATAGAAAATGTTGTCGGAATGGCTATGGAATCGTCCGGGAACCGCGCCAGTATCGGCGATATTGCCATGATCTATAATGAAGAAAAGCACAGGCAGATACCGGTTGAGGTAGTGGGCTTCCGGGGAGAAAAGATGCAGCTCATGGCATACGAAAATATCAGCGGTGTTTCGGCGGGAAGCTTCGTAAGGAATACGAAGCGTCGTCTGAAGATACCGGTCGGTGAGTTTCTGCGGGGGCGTATTATAGATGCTACAGGGAATCCGATGGATGATCTGGGGCCTTTCCCGTCGCCGAGATATTATTATGTCGAGAATACTTATATTAATCCGCTTAAAAGACCTCCGATTACAGATACCTTAGAGTTTGGCGTAAAAGCGATCGACGGACTGAATACGATAGGAAAGGGGCAGCGTATTGGTATTTTTGCGGGAAGCGGCGTCGGAAAAAGTACATTGCTTGGTATGATCGCGAAAAATGTAAAAGCAGATATTAATGTAATCGCTCTTGTAGGAGAGCGAGGCCGTGAGGTTCTGGAATTTGTCGAAAAGGATCTGGGGCCGGAGGGACTGAAAAGAAGCGTCCTTGTTGTGGCTACATCAGATCAGCCTGCGATGCTTCGTATGAAATGTCCCCTTGTCGCGACAACGATAGCCGAGTATTTTAAGGATCAGGGGAAGGACGTACTTCTGATGATGGATTCGCTTACCAGATTTGCAATGGCGCAGCGTGAGATAGGCCTTGCGACCGGAGAGCCGCCGGTTGCAAGAGGATATACGCCTTCCATATATGCGGAATTTCCAAAGCTTCTGGAGAGGAGCGGAAATTTTGAAAAGGGGTCGATTACCGGCGTCTATACGGTACTGGTAGAAGGAGATGATACGAATGAGCCTATTGCGGATACGGTCCGCGGTATTCTTGACGGACATATCGTACTCAGCAGAAAGCTTGCCAATGAAAATCATTTCCCGGCCATAGATGTAAATGCCAGCATTTCCCGTTTGATGACCAATATTGTGTCGGATGAACATAAGGCGGCAGCGGCAAAGATGAGGGATATATTAAGTGTGTACTCCAAAAACGAGGACCTGATATCTATAGGCGCTTATAAGGCCGGGACGAATCCGAGGCTTGACGGAGCTATTTCAAAGATCGATAAAGTAAATGAGTTCTTAATGCAGAAGATAGATGAAAGCTTTACATATGAGCAATCTGTAGAGATTATGAAGAGGATATTGCGATGAAAAAGTTCTTTTTTTCACTTGATACGGTGCTCAGTTATAAGGAGCAGGTGTTAGACGGGCTCAAAGCGGAGCACGCAAGAATACTTATGAAGGTAAGAGAGTGCGAGCATGCCATAGAGGAATTGGAGCAGCTTCACAGGGACTGTACCGCTGAATTCAGAAAAAATCAATTAAATGGAATAAAAATCAGCGAGATACATACATATGAGAATTATCTGGAGTCTCTGGGAATTAAGATCAAGCAGAGGCAGGAGCAGCTTAAGAAGCTTAAGATGAAAGAGGAAGCAAAGAGAAATGAAGTGGTGGAGGCAAAGAAGGAGACCTCGTCTATCGATAAGCTGAAGGAGAAAAAAAGAGCCGAGTATGATAAGAGTGTTCAGAAGGAAGAGGAGCAGCTGATCGAAGAGTTTGTAGTAACAAAGAGAGCGATGGCAAAGCTTGGCGTATCGTAAGGGGTAATCCTGCAAATGCAGATTACTATATAAAAAATATCAAAAGAAAGGAGGAGATCACGGTGGACAAAATAAGCATAAAGATGTCGGACATAAGCGGCCGCACCGGCGATGTGTCAAAGTCAGGAAGCGCATCCGGTAATACGAAGGCCGTGAAGGATGACTTCAAAAAGCTTCTTCAGGATCAGGGACAGCGGGAAGACGGCAAAGATATATCAGGGGATACGAAAGCAGAAAAGAAGCCGGAGAATCCAAAGAATGAAAAAGACACGAAGGATGTTAAAGACACAAAGGACGATGCCGTAAAGGATGAGACGGCAAAGGATGATAAGTCTAAGACAGAGAATCTTCTCGCGGCATACCAGATGTCACAGGGATTCCGCCCGGAGGTAATCCAGGCAGAGCCGGAAGCCGCAGAGGAAGCAGTAATGCCGGAGGTTCAGCTTACAGCAGAAATCCAGGCAGAGCCTGCGGAAGCATTTGTACAGGCGGAGGATGCAGTAAAGCCGGAGGTTCAGCTTGCGGAAGCAGCATTGGAGGAGCCTGTCCAGAAGACGGAGACAGAAGCACCGAAGCAGACAGAAGCTGCGGAGGCGCCGAAGGAAAATGTCAGGATGGAAACCGCGAAAGAGGATGAGGCTTCGTTCAGTTCACAGCAAAGAGATATGACACAGGAAGGAAGCCATATGGCAGAGCAGGCACAGGCAGCCACGCAGCCGCAGACAGCCGCACCGGTGTATGAGACAAAGCCGCAGGAGCCGGTAAGAATGCATGTACCGCAGCCGGAAGCACTTCCGGAGAAGCTTGCAGACCAGCTTATGGCAAAGATATCAGAGGGCGTGCAGGAGTTTGAGATACATATTGAGCCTGCGAATCTGGGGAAGATTGCGGTTAAGATCCTGTATCAGGAAGGGCAGGCAACGGTTTCTATTCTTTGTACGGAGAAAAAGGCGCTTGATGTGCTGGGACGTAATGCGGGAGAGATCGGTCAGGTGATTGATAAGAATCTCGGCGGAACAACGACCATTATCGTAGAGAAGCCGGAGAGCGATTATCTCAATCAGGCGAGAGACGAGAACCAGAAAAACGGTCAGAACGCAGAACAGGAACAGCAAAAAGGCGGTAAGAAGGATTCTGACGCAGAGGATTCGGAGCAGTTCCTTCAGAAGCTGAGACTGGGGCTTGCAGTTTAAAAAAAGAAAGAAGGAGATAAAAAATGGCAGGAGTAGATGCAACCACATTAATGAGTGATGCGGCGCAATTTATTTACAATTCAGAGAAATCGACACAGTCATCAGCCGTTTCCAGCAATTCTCTTACGACAGACGATTATTGGAAGCTTATGGCGGCGCAGTTACAGTATCAGGATATGTCGAATCCGGTGGATAACAGTGAAATGATAAATCAGATGGTACAGATGTCTTCCATGTCTACCATGTCAAAGCTGTCAGAAGCAGTTGCTAATTTCTCGACAGTTACTAATAATCTGTCAACAGTAACTTTGACAAGTTATTCTACAGGGCTTCTCGGCAAAGAGGTTACGGTTGCTATTACAGAAAAAGACAGCGAGGGCAAAGAGGTAATCAAGGAGAAGATTAAAGGCACGGTAACAGGCGTAGATCTTACCGGAGCGACCTCGGTATATGTAGACGGCAAGAAGTATGAGCTGTCACAGGTTATGGCAGTTGGCGACGTTCCGGAGGATAAGACAGAGGGAACCACAGAAGAGGGAAAAGAGTAGGACGCGAGGCGCAAGAGTAAAGTGAAAGGCGGTGTTACATGAATGAGTAATGTAAATCAGATTACAAATGCCGGAACACTTAAGCTGCAGCATGCACAGACCGCACTGCAGACAAAAGCGAACACTGGTAATAGCGTACAGTTTGCAGACCTTCTTCAAAAAGAGGCGGGCAGGCCTCAGTCTGTTCAGTTTTCCAAGCACGCGGCGCAGAGGGTACAGCAGCGGGGAATCGAGATGACGGAGGGACTTTTAAGCGATCTCAACCAGGCTGTAAAGAAGGCTCAGGAAAAAGGTGCGAAGGATGTGGCGGTTATCGGAGCAAGCGGGGCATTTATCGTAAACGTTCCGAATAATGTTGTGATAACGACGATGTCCGGAGCAGAGATGAAGGACAATATATTTACAAACATTGACAGCGCTGTCTTAATATAAGCCGGACCATTTCATGGAGGTTTCTGTATCTGTACGATTTGCAGATGCAAAGGACAGCGAGAGAAGAAAAAGAAAGGAAGTAATGAAAAATGGTCAGATCAATGGTTGCGGCAGTTGCCGGACTTAGAACCCATCAGTCAAAGATGGATGTAATTGGTAATAATATTGCAAACGTAAATACATGGGGATTCAAATCTTACAGCTTCAACTTCCAGGATTCTATGTATGCGAATTCGATCAACGGCTCGGGCGGCAGCATGGCGGCAGGAGCGGCCGGCGGACGTAATGCGTCTCAGGTTGGTTATGGTTCTACATTGTCATCTATTACTTATGAATTTGGAACAGGCGCTCCGTCGCCTTCCGCCAATCCGCTGGATTGTATGATTGACGGAACAGGATTCTTCCTTGTGGGTAATATGGTAAACGGAACCTTTACGGATGTTGCGGATTCCGGATTGTTCTTATCAAGAGTAGGTATCTTCCGTGTGGATAACAACGGATATCTGGTAGACGACCAGAGAAGCTATGTATACGGATATGCAGTTGAGGAGGGAACGGGCATTCCGGAAACTTCGGCTGCGAAGAGTACGTATCTTATGGAAAATGCAGAGTTCAGGTTTGTTGCGGGGGCAAATGGACAGAATACAATCATGTTTGGAGGTATTCCGGTTACTACAACAAAAACATTTAGCTCTAACAGCAGAGAAAACGACTATGTAGAGATTTTTGAGGAATGGCAGAAGCAGGCTGCGGCCAGTACCAACGGTCTTCAGAATTATAATTTCAGTTTTGATTCGGTCGCTACGAATATGGACGACGCAACCGGCATTGCAAAAGTAAATATTAAAATTGAGGCAAAGCAGGTGGGCGATAACAACAGTAATATTGAGAATCTGGGAGGCACCTTTAGCACGACAATCACCAGAGACAATCAGTTGATAAAAGGAACGGTCTGGGTTCCGGGTGTTGCGGCGAAGTATTCTGACGAACTCTCGGCGATCCGTATTCCGAACGATCCGGATACGAACAGACAGTATGAGATCCAGAGCTACAAGATCAACGAGGACGGAACAATCATCGGCGTCGATAAGCAGAACCGTACGATCGCGATCGGACAGATTGCCCTTGTTACAGTAGGGAATCCGAACGGTCTTGAGAAGACCAGCGGTTATTACTATACTCCCGGCGCGAATGCGGGTATCGTAGATGCGATGAAGCCGAACGGAGGCCCGTCTGGCAAGATCATGGGCGGCTATCTTGAGATGGCGAACGTAGACCTGGCAAATGAATTCTCGAATATGATTACGACGCAGAGAGGATTCCAGGCGAATTCCAAGATTATCACGGTAACAGACGAGATGCTCTCGGAGCTGGTTAATATGAAACGGTAATCAAGTAAAGTAAGCGTAATGTTACTGTGAAGGAAATAAACAGTAACATTACGTAATACCGGGATATTTTGTTAATATCCCGGTTACGTTTGAAATGTGTGAGGAAGTGTGTTATGATAGTTCTGACTAAGCTGAATAATCAACAAATTCTGCTGAATTGTGCACAGATCGAGGCAGTGGAGCTGATTCCGGAATCAAAGATCGTGATGATGAACGGAAAGTTCTATATTGTAAAAGAGAGTGCGGAAGAAATAATTGAGAAAACAATTGAGTACAATGGGCGGATCCATTGTTATCATACAGATAGATAAAGAAATAAGGCGGTGAAGATAACGTGGATATTACTAGTATTTTAGGTTTAGTTATAGGGGCGGTATTGATTGTATTTGTTGGCATTACCCCCGCCAAGCTCGGCAACTTCTGGGATCTGGAATCGGTTGCGATCGTTTTGGGCGGTATGATTGCGGCGGTAATCGCAAGTTATCCGCTGGGAATTTTGAAGACAATGCTTAGTCATTTTAAGATGCTCCTTCAGGGAAACAAGTATAATATTGCCGAACTGGTGAATACGCTTGAAGAGATGGCGCAGCTTGCAAGGAAGAACGGTCTTCTGGCGCTGGAAGAAAAGGCGAATGAGCTTGACGATATGTTTTTTAAGCAGGGAATCATGCTTATTGTAGATGCTACGGAGCCGGAGGAAGTGCGTTCCCTTCTGGAAAACGATGTAGATGCAATGGCGGCGCGGCACGAGGAATGTATCGGTATGTATGAAAAGGCTTCGGCGTATTCTCCGGCATTCGGTATGATCGGTACTCTTGTCGGTCTTGTAAACATGCTGAAGGGCATGAACCTTGAAGGAGAAGGCGGAGCAGGCGATATCGGGCCCGCGATGGCGACGGCGCTGATTACAACATTTTACGGCTGTATTCTGGCGAACCTGATCTTCTCGCCGATAGCAAAGAAGCTTAGTATCAGAAATGAAGAAGAGCTGTTGTATAAGCAGATTATGATAGAAGGTATATTGGCAATTCAGGCAGGAGATAATCCGAAGTTCCTGAAGGAGAAACTCGTTACATATGTTTCCCAGAAGAACCGTCAGAAGATCCTGGATCCGGATGCGGCTCCGGCAGGAAAAGCGAAGAAGGGCAAGAAGGGAAAAGAAGAGGAGTAGAGACAGGGGGATAATATGAAAAGAAAAAAAAGGGCAGAGGGCGGCGCCAATTGGATGGACACATACGGTGACCTGGTAACACTGCTGTTATGTTTTTTCGTACTTTTATATTCCATCTCGACACTTGATCAGGCAAAATGGATCCAGGTCGTAAAAAGCTTTAACCCTGATGCAAAAGACGTTTCACAGATTGTAAACGACCAGACCGCTGAGGCGGATGATGATGTTCCGGGCGGGCTTGACGAGGAGTTTGATGATTTTGACGATTTGTATGAAAATCTGAAGGCCGCGATAGAGGCTGCGGGACTGCAGAGCGAGGTTGAGCTTTTTAAAGGAGACGGATATACGTTTATTACCTTCAGGGACAATGTTTTCTTTGACGGGGACAGCTCGATCATAAAAGAAGGGGGCTCTTCGATCCTGTCACAGTTTTCTTCTATTGTTTCAGGTGTCAGCGATTCGGTTAAGGAGATTCAGGTGCTGGGCCATACGACGCAGGCCGATCCGAATGTGGTGAACGAGCCTGTAGGCGACCGTGTCCTTTCGGCGGAACGCGCGGCAAGAGTTGCGGCGTATATCCAGACGCGGACGAATATACCGCCTGAGAATATTACCTCGATCGGATATGGACAGTGGCGTCCGATCGCGCCATTTGACACAGAAGAGAACCGGGCGAAAAACCGCAGGGTAGAGCTGTTAATTACGAAGTCCGATTCCGTGGAGCAGACCCTTGAGAAATATTATGAGGAAATGGGCCGGGAATAATCAAACGAAGGTAGGAGTTTAGGATGGCAGATGTATTATCACAAAGTCAGATAGACGCGCTGCTGAATTCGATGCAAAACGGGGATGCAGAAAGCAGCGCCCCGGAGGAGCCGAAGAAGGCGGAGAAGGAATATAAAAAATATGATTTCTTCAGCCCGAAGAAGTATACCAAGGATAAGCTCAAGATGCTCCGCAGCATCTATGACAATTATTCCAGAATCGTAGCTTCGCAGCTTAACGGATTGTTCCGTATAGCAAGCGAGGTAGAGGTTATAGGAGTAGAGGAGCAGCGCTATTATGAGTTTGGAAACGCATTGAATGAAACAGATGTAATTACGCTTGCAGATGTAGAGCTGCAGGACGGGTCTACGAATCCGCCGATGGTATTTCATATCTCGCCTATATTGATGGGGTCGATGATAGACCGTATGCTCGGAGGAACCGGTACGGACATGGTTGACATGTCTTATATCTATACGGATGTGGAACTGGAACTGTATGCGAGGATCATACGTTACCTGGTGGCGATTACCGGGGATGTCTGGGCAAACTATACGAGAGTAAAGACGACGTTTGACCGTGTTGAGGATAATCCGAGCATGTTCCAGGGAATCAGTGTGGATGAGACGGTAGTTATCATTATGCTGAGGATCCAGATGGGAGAGGTTGAGGGCGCTATGAATATTTGTATTCCCGGAACGCTTCTCAGTAATATATTTGAAATTATTGACAAGACAAAGCATCTGGCGAATAAGGGTATGCAGGCGATACGCAACAACCGGGAGGACATTATGGAGAATATCAGAGAGTCCAAGATGGATATCATGGCGCAGCTTGGAGTGGCGCAGCTTAGCCTGGACGACGTTTATAATCTCCATGTGGGAGACGTTATTGATCTGAACAAACCACAGAATTCTCTTATTTCTCTGTATATAGAGGGGCAGCCGTGGTTTAACGGACAGCTGGGCGTACATAACAAGAATCTTGCAGTCAAGATAGAAGATCGTATACTGAAACCTAATAATGAAGATGTAGCGGTATAATTAATTACCAGATAAATCTTAAGAATTATCTGAGTATATAAATTTACAATGATAACAAAAAGAGAGGTAAAAGAAAATGGCAAAAATTATGTTAGTGGATGATGCGGCATTTATGAGAATGATGTTAAAAACTACATTGACACAGGCAGGGTATACGGACCTTGTAGAAGCTGAGGACGGCGCTAAAGCAGTAGAACTGTATCCCGCGGAAAAGCCGGATCTTATATTTATGGATATTACAATGCCGAATAAGGACGGCCTTGAGACTTTGAAGGAAATCAAAGGAATGGATCCGAATGCTACGATCGTTATGTGTTCTGCTATGGGACAGGAGACGATGGTTATGGATTCTATTAAATCAGGGGCGAAGGATTTTATTGTTAAACCGTTTAAGCCTGAGCGTATTCTGGCTACAGTTAAAAAGATCCTTGGTTAAAAATTAAGGAGGGATAGAGATGTCTTTTTTGGATTCATTTGATATCAGCGCGTCAGGCCTGACGGCTGAAAGACAGAGGCTGGATATTGCGTCTGAGAATCTTGCGAATACGAATACTACGCGTACGGAGAGCGGCGGAACCTACCGGAGAAAGATGGTAGTTCTGCAGGAAATTCCGTCCACCTCATTTCGATCCAAATTTAACAGTCTCTTAAGCAGAACGGCGTCCAAGGGCGGTGTGCAGGTAACGGAGATTGTAGAAGATCAAAGAGATTTGAACCCGGTCTATAATCCGGACCATCCGGATGCGGATGAGGACGGTTATGTTATGATGCCGAATGTAGACCCTGTAAAGGAGACGATAGACGCGATGTCTGCAACCCGCTCCTATGAGGCAAACATTACAGCATTCAATGCGATGAAGCTGATGGCACAGAAGGCATTGGATATTGGAAAATAGAACTGAGGAGGATTTCCTCGGAAGGAGTGAAAGGTTAGTATGGTTTCTGAGTGCTTTAGTAAATTAGAAATAGATGCTATAGGTGAAATACTGAATATCAGCCTGGGTGCCTCTGCCACAGCAGTGTCCACAATGTTAAATGCCAGAGTAGATATTACAACGCCGATCGTAAATGTCGTATCTAAGGAAGAATTTAAGATGGACAAAGTAGAGCCGGCTGTCGGTGTTGAGATCACCTATGTTGCCGGTCTTGAGGGAGATAATGTTATGCTTCTTAAGAGGCATGACGTGAAGGTGATTGTAGAGATGCTCATGGGCATGGAGGTGCCCGATGAAGAATTTGAGCTGAATGAGATCAACATCAGTGCGGTATGCGAGGTTATGAACCAGATGATGGGGGCATCTTCGACGGCGCTTTCGGAATTCCTGGGGAGAATGGTTAATATATCCACTCCGGTCTCATTTGAAATAAAAAATGAGGAGGAATTCATTGACAAGTATTTTATTGATGAATATCCGAAGGTTATGGTAGGATTTACTCTTAAGATTGCAGACAAACTGGAGAGTGAATTCTTTAATGTCATGCCTATAGAGCTTGCGAAGGGACTTGTAAAGGGCTTCCTTCCTGACGATCAGATCGTAGATATTAGCAAGGATGCGGCGCCCGCGCCTGCGCCGGCAGCAGAACCGGCAGGTTCTTCGGGCGGGACACTGTCTCAGGAGGAGATCGAGAAGCTTCTTGCGGGAGGAGCCGGGGAAGCGCCCGCACCTGCGCCGGCAACAGAACCGGCAGGTTCTTCGGGCGGGACACTGTCTCAGGAGGAGATCGAGAAGCTTCTTGCGGGAGGAGTAGAAGAAGCGGCGTCCACACCCGAACCAGCACCTCAGCCGGCGGTACAGCCTCAGGCTCAGGCAGCACCAGCACCTCAGCCGGTACAGCCTCAGGCTCAGGCAGCGCCAGCACCTCAGCCGGCGGTACAGCCTCAGATTCAGGCAGCGCCTCAGCCGGTACAGCAGATGCAGCCGGTGCCGGTTATGAATCCGGATGTGTCTATGATGCAGATGCAGATGATGCAGCAGATGATGCAGCAGATGCAGACGATGCAGCAGGCAATGCAGGATCAGATGAAGGAGAAAAAGAAGGCTCCGGAACCGAAGATGATTCATGTACAGCCGGCCACACAGACGAACTTAAAGCCGGATACCGATATTGTGCTTGAGGGTGAGCAGGAGGAGAACATGGAGCTTATCATGGGTGTGCCTCTTGAGATATCTGTTGAGATCGGAAGGACAAAGAGATGCGTGAAGGATATCCTTGATTTTACAAAGGGTTCACTGGTTGTTCTGGATAAGCTCGCAGGAGAGCAGGTAGATCTCTATGTCAACGGACAGTGCATCGCAAAGGGTGACGTCGTTGTGGTTGAAGACAATTTCGGTATAAGAATTTCGGAGATTATGAAGGTTAATTTAATTGCATTGCAGTAAGGAAGGAATTATATGTTAAGAGTGATCGGCACTTTTATCGCAGTGGCGCTTATTATTTACGGAAGCTATATGGCAAGTAAATATATCGGCAAAGGAATGACCAGAGGCAGCAGTTCTCTGTATATGCGTCTGCTCGACCAGATCACGCTGGGACAGGACAGGCATATTGCGATTGTACAGATCAGCGGGAAATATTTGCTTCTCGGTGTTACTGCAGGGCAGATAAACGTTCTGTCCGAGCTTCAGGACGAGGAGCTGTTTCCGTTGGCTCCGGAGGATACCGGAGACGGAACAAGGCCGCCGGATTTTAAGGCTATCATGGAGAAGCTCGGCGACTTTGGAAAAAAGAGGAGGTAAAGACTAATGTATGACTCACTGATAAACGTTAACGGCAGCCAGGTTCCTACATTAGATATATTGTTACTTCTGACGATCGTAGCACTTCTGCCTTCACTTCTTATTATGATGACCTCGTTTACGAGGACAATGATTACTCTTTCTTTCCTTAGGAATGCAATGGGAGTTCAGCAGACACCGCCTAACATGGTGCTTGTGGGAATTTCTGTTTTTCTGACACTTTTTATTATGGATCCGGTAATCAAGGAGATCAATACAGAAGCGTATACGCCGTATAAGAATTCAGAGATTACGCAGGAAGAGGCGCTCGACAGGGCGCAGATACCGCTCAAGAGATTTATGCTCAGGAATACTGAGAAAAGTGCGCTTAACATGTTTGTGGAAATATCGAACGCGGAAGCAGTAGAAGAAGAGGAGGATCTGCCGATGACGGTGGTGATACCTTCTTTTATGACAAGCGAGCTGAAAAAGGCTTTTTCGGCCGGCTTTTTACTGTATCTCCCGTTCTTGCTGATAGATGTTGTTGTATCAAGTACACTTATGTCTATGGGAATGATGATGCTTCCGCCGGCAATGATCTCAATGCCGTTCAAGCTTCTGCTGTTTATAACCGTAGACGGATGGGAACTTCTGTTCTCATCGATT
>CAQNVT010000035.1 GCA_948844705.1 uncultured Dorea sp. | reverse complement strand
GTACGTCGGTGCCGAAATAACAGGGATATAAAAACGGGGGTGAGCTGATCCTCACATGTACCTTGCGGGCGCCGGCCTGTTTCAGCAGACGGATCAGGTTGGCGATCGTAGTGCCCCGCACGATAGAGTCGTCTACCAGTACGATATCCTTATCCTTTACTGTATTGCCCAAAACACTGAGCTTAAGGCGTACGCTGGATTCCCGTTCCTTTTGCGTAGGCTTTATGAAGGTTCTCCCTACGTAGCTGTTCTTATGAAAGGCAAGGGTAAAAGGAAGACCCGCTTCTTCGGCATATCCTATCGCCGCAGTGATACCGGAATCGGGAACACCGGTAACAAGATCGGCGTTTGCCGGATAAGCCTTTGCAAGAGCGGCTCCGGCCTTTTTTCTTGATTCATAGACAGAGACGCCGTCAAGGGTACTGTCAAGTCTTGCAAAATAAATATATTCAAAGATACAGTGTGCCTGCTTTCCCTGCTGGAGGTCAAGATTGGAGGAAATCCCTTCCCGGGAGACTGTAACGATTTCTCCGGGGCGTATATCCCGGAGAAATGTGGCTCCGACCGCACTGAGTGCACAGCTTTCCGAGGCAATGATATAAGAGTCCTCCCGCTTTCCGAGACATAAGGGCTTAAGCCCCAGGGGATCGCGGACCCCGATCAGCTTGCGGGGACTTGCGATGACAAGACCGTAAGCCCCTTTAAGCTTCGAGGCGGTCAGCTTGATTGCCTCTTCTACATTTTTTGTGCCGACTCTTGCACGTGCGATCTGATAAGCAATGATCTCCGAGTCGGTAGTTGTCTGAAAGATCGCGCCGGTTCTGGCGAGCTCTTCGCGTAATTCTTCTGTATTTACCAGATTGCCGTTATGTGCCAGAGCGAGAGTTCCCTTGATGTAATTAAGTACAAGCGGCTGTGCGTTATTTAAGGTGGCGGCCCCGGTGGTAGAATACCGGACATGGCCGATTCCAAGGTTTCCCTTTAATTCATTCAGAGTCTTTTCCTCGAATACCTCATGCACCAGTCCCATTCCCTTGTGAACATTCATATTGCCCTTGGGACCCTCCGTGTCAAATACCGCAATTCCGCAGGACTCCTGGCCCCGGTGCTGCAGGGAGGACAGGCCGTAGTAAATGGAGCCGGCGGCATCCTCGCCGTGAGGGTTAAAGATCCCGAATACACCGCACTCCTCTTTGATCCGATCATCTGTATATGCCGTCTGCTCCATGATAACCTCCGTTTATAATGAGAATAAAAGCTGATCGTAGGTCGGATACGGAAGGATGGAATCCGGAATCAGGGCTTCTGCAGCGTTCGCTGCAAGGCGGAGCTCCTCCATTTTTCCAAGGATGTCCGTATGGCAGCTTTCCGCCGCCTTCAGGGTATCTGTGAGTGACTCCGCATTTGAGACGGCAGCAGCTAACTGTGAGATACCTTCTGTGACAGAAGCGTAGGTTTCGGAGAGCTTTCCGACCAGGGCCTCCTCAGAGGCTGTGGATACCGAAGGCATAAAGCTCTTCTTATCGGCCGCATGTCTTGCGGTCTCTCCTGCGTAGGTGCCGAGTGCAGGCAGGAAATCCTTCGTGAGCATCTCTGACATGGTACGCGCCTCGATGATAATTGTCTTTACATAATTCTCCAGCAGGATTTCATACCGTGAGAAGATCTCATCCTTCGTGAAAATGTGGTGCTTCGTAAACAATTCCACATTTTTATCGGTAATAAACTGCGGCAGGCAGTCCGGTGTGGACACAAGGTTATAAAGTCCGCGCTTTCCGGCTTCCTCCACCCACTCCTCGGAATATCCGTTGCCGTTGAAGATGATTTTCTTATGCTTGCGGATGGCACGCTTGATGAGCTCGTGGACGGCCGTTTCCATATCCTCCGGCTTTGTTCCTTCAAGCTCCTTGTAAAACTGTGACAAGGCTTCCGCAACAGCCGTATTGAGTACGATATTCGGTGTGGACACAGAAGCGGAGGAGCCAAGCATACGGAATTCGAATTTATTTCCTGTAAACGCAAAGGGCGACGTCCGGTTCCGGTCTGTATTATCTTTTACAAAGTGCGGCAGTACATGAGCGCCGATATCGAGCTGTACCTTTTCCTGCTTTCCGAAATATGTATCATTTTCGATAGACTCAAGAACCGCAGTCAGCTCATCGCCCAGGAAGATGGATACGATAGCCGGAGGAGCTTCGTTTCCGCCGAGCCGGTGGTCATTTCCCGCACTGGCCGCGGAGATTCTCATAAGGTCGGCATAATCGTCTACCGCCTTGATGACTGCCATCAGAAATACAAGGAACTGGATGTTCTGGGCAGGGGTGCGTCCCGGATTTAACAGGTTTACGCCGTCATTGGTGATCAGTGACCAGTTGTTGTGCTTGCCGCTTCCGTTGATGCCTTCAAAGGGTTTTTCGTGGAGCAGGCATACAAGGCCGTGCTTTTCTGCCACATTTTTCATGATTTCCATGGTAAGCTGGTTGTGGTCGACGGCAATATTGGCGGTGTCAAAGACCGGAGCCAGCTCATGCTGCGCGGGAGCCACCTCATTGTGCTTTGTCTTTGCAGAAATACCCAGCTTCCATAGCTCTACATCCAGATCGTGCATGTAGGCGGCAACCCTTGGCTTTAAAGAACCAAAATAATGATCCTCCATTTCCTGTCCCTTCGGAGCGGATGCTCCAAATAAAGTCCTTCCGCAGAAGATCAGGTCCTTTCTCTTTTTATATAAGTCTTTATCGACAAGGAAATATTCCTGCTCGGGTCCGATCGTAGTAGAAACTCTGGTTACAGTCTCATTTCCCAGGAGCCTGAGCATCTTTACGGCCTCGTCATTTAATGCCTCCATAGAACGAAGCAGCGGTGTCTTTTTATCCAGCGCCTCTCCGCTGTAGGAGCAGAATGCGGTAGGAATGTATAGGGTTCCGTCCTTAATAAATGCCGGAGAGGTAGGATCCCATGCGGTATATCCTCTTGCCTCAAAGGTAGCCCTCAAGCCGCCGGACGGGAAGCTGGAAGCATCTGGCTCGCCCTTTACCAGTTCCTTTCCGGAAAAGTCCATAATGACCTCGCCGTCGCCGGAGGGTGAGATAAAGCTGTCGTGCTTTTCGGCAGTAAAGCCTGTCATAGGCTGGAACCAGTGTGTATAGTGAGTAGCGCCGTTTTCAACCGCCCATTCCTTCATGGCTACGGCTACGGAATTTGCTACGTCAAGCTCCAGATGCGTACCGTTTTCAATCGTTTTTCTGAGCGCCTTGTACATATCCTTTGGAAGCTTTTTACGCATAACCTTATCGCTGAATATCATACTTCCATATAATTCCGGGATTTCCTTGTTCATGTTGTGATCTCCTTTCTGGGAAACATAGAATGTTTTTGTGTAACTGTGAAGGTACTGAACAGTTATGTTTCTGTTATAAATAGAAAAAGCGCCCTGGAATCATCCAAAGCGCCTTTGCTTATGGAAAGTAGTATACTCGGATTTTTCAGATTGTCAAGTATTGATCCGAATATTTTTTCAAAAAAATTCGGAGGATTTCTGAAAAAATGTTTGACAAACAGAGGAGGAAGTACCATAATAATACCATTGAAACGCTGACGAGGGCGTCAGAGATCCGGACGGGATTTCTGACGCCCTTTTTGTAATTGGAGGAAAAGAAGATGGCTGTAAAGTATGTATTTGTTACCGGAGGTGTGGTATCCGGGCTGGGAAAGGGAATCACGGCGGCATCGCTTGGGCGTCTTTTAAAGGCAAGAGGCTATCAGGTAACCATGCAGAAATTTGACCCTTATATTAATGTAGATCCGGGAACCATGAATCCGATCCAGCACGGGGAGGTATTTGTGACGGACGACGGAACGGAGACAGATCTGGATCTGGGGCATTATGAAAGGTTTATAGACGAGTGCCTGGACCGGAATTCAAATGTGACGACAGGGAAGATCTACTGGTCCGTCCTTCAGAAGGAGCGCCGGGGTGATTACGGCGGGGGGACCGTGCAGGTGATTCCTCATGTTACGAATGAGATCAAAGGAAGATTTTATCATGCTGCAGGTGAGGAGGATGACCGAATCGCCATTATCGAGGTGGGAGGAACGGTGGGGGATATTGAGAGCCAGCCGTTTTTAGAAGCGATACGGCAGTTTCAGCATGAAGTGGGACATGACAATGCCATATTGGTTCATGTTACGCTGATTCCTTATCTTAAAGCCTCGGGAGAGCTTAAGAGCAAGCCTACCCAGCAGAGTGTAAAGCAGCTGCAGGGAATGGGTCTGTGGCCGGATATTCTGGTGTGCCGGAGCGAGCATCCGATCCCGGAGGAGATGAAGGCGAAGATCGCGTTATTCTGCAACGTGCCGAAGGAGCATGTGCTTCAGAATCTGGATGTGGAGTATCTGTATGAGGCGCCCCTTGCGATGGAGAAGGAGCATCTGGCAAAAGCCGTGTGCAGTGCATTAAGGCTTCCGTGCCCCGAGCCGGATCTTAAGGACTGGAAGGAAATGGTATATAGCCTGAGAAATCCGAAAAGCAGTGTAGAGATTGCGATCGTCGGGAAATATATACAGCTTCATGACGCTTACTTAAGCGTTGTGGAGGCGCTGAAGCACGGAGGCATAGCGGCCCGCGCCAGCGTAAGGATACGCTGGGTGGATTCTGAGGAGATCACGGAAGAAAATGCGGCCGGAAAGCTTGCCGGAGCAGGAGGGATCCTGATTCCCGGGGGCTTTGGAAGCAGAGGGACAGAAGGAAAGATCGCGGCGGTACGGTATGCAAGAGAGCATCGGGTTCCTTTCCTCGGCATCTGTCTTGGGATGCAGATGGCAATCGTAGAATATGCCCGGCATGTTCTGGGATATACGGACGCGAACAGTATCGAGCTCGATCCGAAGACTACGCACCCGGTTATTGCATTAATGCCGGAGCAGGAGGGTGTGGCCGACCTGGGAGGGACCCTGCGTCTTGGCTCCTACCCTTGCGTTCTTAAAGAAGGAAGCCTGGCAGAATGCCTTTATCAGACCAGAGAGATCAGCAGATTAAGGTCAATAAGATAATGGTAGATTATTTTGTGGAAAATAAGGCTAAAATCTGCAGTGGACGCAAATTGAAGAACTAT
>CAQNVT010000034.1 GCA_948844705.1 uncultured Dorea sp. | reverse complement strand
GTTCTGTTTTACATGCTTTACGAAATTTTTCGTATTCTGACCGCAATAACGCTACATCGTGCACAACGGTATATGGCTTGCCGGCGGCGGCGCCTTGCTCCGCGGTCTCGACAAGCGTCTCACCGACAAAATCGGCATCCAGTTCCACGTGGCCGACGAGCCTCTTCTCGCGGTAGCCAAGGGCACAGGTGTGGCGCTTAAGAACATCGACCACTTCTCGTTCCTCATACGATAAACTCCGCATTACCCCGAAAACATTCCGGCACACTAATGCCGGAATGTTTTCAACATATAACATACACAACTTCAACCCGGTCAATAACAAACTGTCAGGTGCGCAATCTAATTGATTTTCTGGTCAAACACAGCACATGGTTTGTGTTTGCATTTTATGTGATAGTGAGTTGTATATTCCTGTTTGACAAAAATCCCTACCAGCATCATGTCTACATGACATCGGCGGGGAAACTGACAGCAGGAATATACGATTTGTCGCATAACATCACATCATATTTCAATCTGCGCGAAACCAACGAGGAGCTCCAGGTCCAGAACGCCCGGCTTGAGGAGGAATTGCTCGGCATGAAAGCCACATTGCAACTGTATCAGGAAAGATTTTATGCCGATACGATGACTGTATCGGAAACATTGCGCCCCTACCGGTTTATCATTGCGTCAGTCATCAACAACAGTATCCACAAGCCCTACAATTACATCACTATCAACAAAGGAAGCCGCGACGGCATACGTCCGGAGATGGGAGTCGTCGACCAGAACGGCATTGTCGGTGTAGTGAACATCGTTGGAGACAACTATTCGCGTCTGATATCGCTGCTAAATCCGAATTTCCGTCTCTCATGCAAGGTCAAGGGAAATGACGCGTTCGGCTCGCTTGTGTGGGACGGACAAGTACTGCCATGAGGATTATGGATCTGCTCTCGCCGATCGGCAAGGGGCAGCGCGGTATGATCGTATCGCAGCCTAAGGCAGGTAAGACAACGCTGTTAAAGCAGGTGGCTCTGTCCGTGCAGCAGAATAACCCGGAGATACATCTTCTGATTCTTCTGATCGATGAACGGCCGGAGGAAGTAACCGATATCCGGGAAAGCATCGAGGGAGATAATGTGGAGGTGATATATTCTACCTTTGACGAGCTCCCTGAGCATCATAAGAGAGTGTCCGAGATGGTGATCGAGCGTGCGAAGCGCCTCGTGGAGCATGGAAAGGATGTTATGATATTGCTTGACAGTATCACAAGGCTTGCCAGGGCATATAACCTGACGGTACCGCCTTCAGGAAGAACGCTTTCCGGCGGTCTTGATCCGGCGGCGCTTCATATGCCGAAGCGCTTCTTCGGTGCGGCGCGGAATATGCGCCAGGGAGGGAGCCTTACGATTCTGGCGACGGCGCTCGTGGATACGGGAAGCAAGATGGATGACGTTGTGTATGAGGAATTTAAAGGGACAGGCAATATGGAGCTGGTGCTTGACCGCAAGCTATCCGAGAAGCGGGTATTCCCGGCTATCGATATTCCGAAATCAAGCACGAGGCGCGAGGACCTTCTTCTCACCAGGGAGGAGCAGGAGGCCGTTGATATCATGCGCCGTGCATTTAACGGAATGCGTGCGGACGAGGCGGTAGACAACATCCTTAATCTGTTCTCCAGAACAAGAAATAATATGGAATTTATCCAATTAGTAAAAAAGACGAAATTAATCTAGACAATGAAGCAGAATTATGGTACAATAACAAAGCTGTTAAAAAACGAATAATATTGCGTTTTGCGATAACTTTTATAAAGAAGAGGTGAAAATCATGAAAGAAGGAATACATCCAGCATATCATCAGGCAACTGTAACTTGTAACTGCGGCAATACATTTGTAACCGGTTCTACAAAAGAGGATATCCACGTAGAGATCTGTTCTAAATGCCATCCGTTCTACACAGGACAGCAGAAAGCTGCTCAGGCACGCGGCCGTGTAGATAAGTTCAATAAGAAATACGGAATGGGCAAATAAGTATGCAAGTATCGGGTTGAGGTTCTAGAATCTCAACCCTTTTTATCATGTTGTAAAAGAGGAGTATTTATGAAATCATCCAATATAGGAGGTCAGGCTGTTCTTGAAGGGATCATGATGAAGCATAAGGATGAGTATGCTGTGGCGGTAAGAAAGCCTGACGGAGAAATTGTTGTACAGAAAGAAACATATAAAAGTATAGTAAAATGGGAGCAGCTTACAAAGATTCCATTTGTACGGGGGATATTTAACTTTATAGATTCCATGGTCCTGGGAATTAAAACGCTGACCTATTCCGCCGAGTTTTATGAAGAGGAAGAGGAGAAGGAGGAGCTTACACAGGCGCAGGCTTCGAAGCAGGAGAAGACGGAAAAGCTGATTATGGCTGGAACCGTTGCCTTTTCGGTCGTTCTTGCGGTCAGTATATTTATGGTGCTTCCCTATCTGCTGTCCTCCTTTTTAAGGCCGCTCATCCCGTCTTATTTTATAAGAACGGTCATCGAGGGCTTTGTAAGGATCGGGATATTTATACTGTATATACTGCTGGTATCCAGAATGGAGGATATTCAGAGGACCTTCATGTATCACGGTGCGGAGCATAAGTGTATCAACTGTATCGAGCATGGCCTTCCGCTTACGGTGGAAAATGTGCGTGTGAGCTCCAGGCAGCATAAGCGGTGCGGAACAAGCTTTTTATTTTTTGTAATGGCGGTCAGCATTATCCTGCTGGTTCTGATCCGTGTGGAATCTCCGGTCATGCGTGTGATCGTGCGTATCGCGCTGCTTCCGGTCATTGCGGGGATTTCCTATGAGGTGCTCAAGCTGGCAGGAAGAAGCGAGAATCCTGTGGTAAATCTTTTGAGCAAGCCGGGACTTGCGGTGCAGAGGCTTACGACAAAGGAGCCGGACGACAGCATGATCGAGGTGGCGATTCAGGCTGTGGAGGCCGTATTTGATTGGAGAGCTTATGAGGCAGAGAATTTTGACACTGCAGAAAGCATATAGAGAAGGAGCAGCCGCTTTAGAGACAGCGGGAATCATAGATGCGCCGCTTGACGCGTGGCTTCTGCTTTCCTATGTAACAGGTGTGAGCAGGGCGGTGTACTACGGGAATCCGGACAAGGTGCTTGACGCGGACGAAAAAGAAAAGTATCTTAAATGTATTGAACTCAGAAGCCGGAGGATCCCGCTCCAGCATATTACCGGGGAGCAGGAGTTCATGGGATACTCCTTTCAGGTGAACGAGAATGTGCTGATTCCGAGACAGGATACGGAGACGCTTGTGGAAGAGGCGTTAAAAAGGTTAAAGCCGGAAATGCAGATATTGGATCTGTGCACAGGCTCCGGCTGTATTCTTATAAGTCTTTTGAAAAAGGGGCTGGAGCGCGGAATAAAAGGATGCGGCGGCATCGGGACAGACATTTCGGAGGAGGCGCTGGCTGTGGCAGCGAGGAATGCAGAAAGGCTCGAGGTTCAGGCGGAATTTCTGCAAAGCGACCTGTTCGACCGTATTGAGGGAAGGTATGACCTGATCGTATCGAATCCGCCTTATATTCCGACCAGGGTCATTCACGGCCTGCAGGATGAGGTGCGGCTTCATGATCCGTATATTGCGCTTGACGGCGGGGAGGACGGCCTGCATTTTTACAGAGAGATCGTGCAGGGCAGCGTCCGCCATATGAAAAAAGGCGGGTTTTTGCTGTTTGAGATCGGATATGACCAGGGAGAGGCGGTTACGGAACTTATGGAGCATGCAGGCTATAAGGATATTCTTGTGAAAAAGGATCTGGCATGTCTTGACCGGGTTGTGATTGGTATGTACAATGAAAAATAGTGATGTAAGCTTATTATGTTTGTAAGATGAAAATTTGTAATACATTTGTAATAAGGAGGAAATATTTATGTTTGACAGATTAGAGGATCTGCTTGTCAGGCTGGAGGAGATCTTAAGCGAGTTACAGGAGCCGGATGTGGCGAATGACCAGAACAGGTTCCGGAAGCTTATGAAGGAACAGAATGATCTGACTCCTATCGTGGAAGCATACAAGGAATATAAGAAATGCAAGGAGACTATAGATGACAGTCTTCAGATGTTGGAAGAGGAGTCCGACGAGGAAATGAGGGAGCTGGCAAAGGAAGAGCTTAACACCGCAAAAGCGCGTGTGGAGGAGCTGGAGCATGAGCTTAAGATCCTTCTGCTTCCCAAGGACCCTAATGATGATAAAAATGTTATTGTCGAGATCCGTGCCGGTGCAGGCGGAGATGAGGCGGCGCTCTTTGCTGCCGAGATCTACCGCATGTACATGCATTATGCGGAGAGCAAGCGCTGGAAGGTAGAGCTGGTGGAATGCGAGGAGATCGGTATCGGCGGCATGAAGAATGTGACCTTCATGATCAACGGAAACGGAGCCTATTCCGTGATGAAATATGAATCCGGCGTGCACCGCGTTCAGCGTGTGCCGGAGACCGAGTCCGGAGGACGTATCCATACCTCCACGATAACGGTTGCCGTAATGCCGGAATAATCATTACATCTCCAGATCGGAAGAGCACACGTCTGAACTCCAG
>CAQNVT010000033.1 GCA_948844705.1 uncultured Dorea sp. | reverse complement strand
TACCGTCATGGATAACCGTCAATTGACGATCATTAAACCTAACGGCAATGACAAGGGCCGGACCTATACTTTCGTCGTTGAACGTACCGGGGGAGAGACTCTGGAGACTCCGTTTGCGGCCAGGACCGTGACGCTCCGCGCCGGGGAAAGGGACAGCTCTATTGAGCTCCCGGCGGGCCGGTACAGAGTCACGCCTACAGACGAAAGTATAGGTCCGGCCCTTGTCATTGCCGTTAGGTTTAATGATCGTCAATTGACGGTTATCCATGACGGTAAGATCAAAGGAATGCCCCGCCACCGTAGAACCGAAGGGATCGCCGGATATCTCTATTTTGAAGCCTGCCGCCGCGGTCTGGCTTACAGTCTCCGTCAGGAGATAGCTGCCCGCATCCAGGCCCTCTATCCTTCTGGACGCACCCGGAGTCAGTGTCAGCGTTTTAACCGCAGGTCCGTTCTCCTCCTTTCGGAGAGTATAGGTGTATTTGATGTCCTCTGCACCGGGTGAGGCGGTCTCGGCCGCCGGCGCGGTAATCTCCATCCAGCCGCGCTCGTCTACGTTAAAGGTATACTCTTTGTCGGCATTGAGATTATCGTATGGCTTTCCAGCCTTTACTATGTTATGCTCGATCCAGCTCAGATCAACATGATCCCCCGTGGTAGCCGTCACGTTCCAGACCGCGAACGCAAGAGTTCCGTCATCTCTTGGATAAATAACCGGGCAGGATTTTTTGTCATTGTATGTAAGATTAGCGACCGCATTAAAAGCGCCCCTTGTTGAATACGTTCCGGGCCCGTTTTCGGCAGATTTATACCTGTATGCAAATTTATATGAATAGTTGCTGTTAATCTTGTTATTAGAGCTGTTCCGCAGGGGGCCGAATTTAAAGTCTGTAATATAATCTCCGCCCGCGGAGAATTTTGTATATTTTGCGCTGGTTGTGCCAAAGTAGGCTTTTTTGAAGGAATACGTTACTGTCTTTTCCTCCGTCTCCGCCACCTTCACCTTGTACCCGGTGGCCGCGGAAGAAATATATTCCGTTACCCGGTACTGTCCCCTGGGCAGGTTTTCCAGAGTATAAGACGCCCCGGATGCCACACCGTCGGTATACCGGTCCACAAAGGCCTCCGCATCGCCGGGAGCCCAGATCCTTTCTACGCGATAACGATGGACGCCGCCGTCCCCCGCGGAACCTCCGGCAGTGATGACCAGCCTGCCGGGCTTGCTGTTAATATAGAATTCGCCGCTTTCCCCCTCTGGAACATTATCTTTACGGGAGCCCAGCTGAATCTGATAGCCGGACACGGACAGATCTTCGACGATATACTGTCCTGGGAAAAGATTCTTATAACTGAACTCCTTTCCGGGCGCCAGCTCCACCGTTTCGTCAAACTGCTTCCAGTCCTTAGGCGGATCCACCTCGTCCCAGGGCCACTCGCTGTGGATACGGAAGAAGGACGTGGTAGTCACGGGCACCTCCGTCGCTGTTCCGTTTTCATGGACAAGCTTTTTCTCGGGCCGGGATATAGTAATCTTGCCGTTGCTGTTCAGATCCCGTACCTGGGGAGCCTCCGTAAAAAGCGTAGTGGCCTCGGCGCGGGAGCCTCCCATATTGTACTCCTGTCCATTCACTGTAATGGTTTTGTCATTGGTGATCTCCGTCACCGAAACATGGATGGGGCCGTCGGAGCATAAGACCTCCGACTGCTTCCAGGGTTCGACGCCGGATCCCTGTCCGTTCCCTGACCAATCCTTTGAGTCCGGACCGATCTCCACAATTTCGTCAATTGGGATACGCTCCCCGGCCTTATCCAACCGATAACCCTCAATATGGAAGCGGTAAGTTTGTTCTTTCGCCTCCGTCAGGACATCGTCAGGGAGATTGCCGGTAGTGTCAAACTGCTTTTGAATCACCAGGCTGTAGCTGCCTTCATTCGCCCACTGGCCGCTGGCAGCCATGACCGCCGTAGCCATCGCCAGGGCCATCATCAAAAAAAGGACAACTCCGCCGAATATCTGTTTTTTCTTCTTTTGAGCCTGCATACGTTTTTCCCCTTTCTTCTGAAAATTGCTGTCTCCAAAAGAGGCAGTGCCCGATCGCATTTTCCGATGCCTAAAATCCTTCTCGGCAGGCAAAATTAAAAAAAACTAAAAAATTTATATTTATTTTATCAATTCGTCCGCACTGTGTCAAGAAATCGTGTTCAATAAAAAAGCAACAAAAAAACAGGCAGAATCGTTCTTCTCCGGCCCTGCCTGTTCTATGTCTGTTTGTAACTGTTAGTACCTTCAAAGTTACAATGCTGATTTTATTCCTCCGGTACCACGATCAGATCTTTCGTAAAGTGATTAAGTACTTCGCAGCCGTCCTCTGTCACGATTACAAGATCTTCTATACGAACGCCGATGCCCTCATCTGCAAGATAGATGCCCGGTTCTACAGAGAAGCACTGTCCTACCTGAATGATATCCTCATTTACAGAGGATACGTCGCCGAACTCATGATCCTCAAGGCCGATGGAATGTCCGGTTCTATGTGTGAAATACTGCCCGTAACCTTTTTCCTCAATATAATTTCTTGCCGCAAGGTCAACGTCACACATTCTGTTACCCGGCTTTGCAGCCTCGATGCCGCGTCTGTTTGCCTCTACTACGATATCATAGATCTCTCTTGCGCGGTCGGATACCTCGCCGATAAATACGGTCCTTGTCATATCAGACGCATAGTTATCCTTGAAAGCTCCGATATCAAGAATAACACAGTCGCCGCGTTTTCCCCTGGAATCATCTGTTACGTGATGCGGATCTGCCGCTCCCTTTGCATAAGCCGTGATCGGATCAAAGGATACGTCCTCGCAGCCCAGCTCCTTATAGATCTCGCGGATCTTCGCATTGAGCTCTTTCTCGGTAAGTCCCTTAACTACCCATGGAATCAGCTTTTCCATAGCGATATCATTGAGCCTTGAAGACTCTCTCATCAGCTCCTGTTCCTTCTCATCCTTAACCATACGAATATAATCGATGATCGGAGAGCCGTTTACAAATTTGCTTCCTCCGCCTAACTCCTGCAGACGAAGTAAGAACCTTGCCGGCCATACCTTGTCGATACCCATGACCTTATCCTTCTCCACAAACCTGCTCAGGATCTCAACGCCGTCTTCAATATCATCATACCATACAAGCTCCACTCCCAGATCCTTCTCCTGCGGGAACAGCTTATTGATCACCATCTTATGATTTCCGTTCACATTCAGATACAGCGCCAGTAATCTTTCTCCCGGAGCGATCCACTTGCCCGTCAGATAAAAAATCGCTACCGGATCAGATATAATCATCTGCGGTACACCATGCTCCTCCATAGACTTTAAAACTCTTGAAACTTTTCCTTGATCCATTGTTATCCCCAACCTTTCTTCAATTTGATTTCATTATAAGCTTTCCTAAATTAAAAGTCAATGCAGCCAAAGCAGAAGAAACAAAAATACGGGGACGTAGTAAAATTAATTTTACTACGTCCCAGATTGAAAAAACCCTGTCCCTAATTATTAATCAGCATCCGCTGCCGTAGCCTTATCGAATATTTCGAGAGCCTCTTTATTTGGCTCTTCCGTAAACTTAGCTACAAGAAATGCTATGATCATGCTTGCGATAAATCCAGGTACGATCTCAAATACACCGGTAGAAGCCGTGAGCCCTGTCAGAAGCCATCCGAGATCTACAATGAATCCGGAGACAATGCCTGCGATAGCGCCTTTATAGTTAAATCTTCTCCAGAAAAGCGAGAGAATAATAGTCGGTCCAAATGAGGCTCCGAACGCACCCCATGCATTCTCAACCATATCCATAATTGCCTGTGCTCCTGAACCCTTAGAACTTGCAATTACAAATGCGATCAGAGAGAGCACCAGTACCAGTATACGTCCTACCATCAGAGTTTCCTTCTCCGATGCATCCTTGCGGAAGAAAGGCTTATACAAATCAGCTGTAAATGAGCTGGAAGCTACAAGCAGCTGAGAATCCGCAGTCGAAATGGATGCGGCGATAATAGCAGCCAGAAGAAGTCCGCAAATAGCCGGCGGGAAGAATCGGCGTGACATAACAATAAATACCATACTCTGACGTCCGGTTGTAAGAAGCTCTTCACCAACGATCATTCTTCCGAAATAAGCAACCAGTACAGTTGAAAACAGAGAAATAACAACCCATACAATAGCTACAACAGAAGACTTCTTAATCATAGAAGGCTTTTCAATGGACATAAATCTGACCAGAATATGAGGCATTCCGAAATATCCAAGTCCCCATCCAAGACCGGTAACGATATCCGCCCAGCTTGCACTAAAGAGCCCGCCTCCGAAGGAGCACTGCGTAACTGCTCCTGACGCCGCGTCCGTGTACTCATAGATCGTCTCAAGTGCAGCCGGATCAATCAATGATCTGTAGCCGAAAAGTACAACCAGCGGAACCAGCATCAAAGCAATCATCATCAGCATGCCCTGGAAAAAGTCAGTCCAGCATACTGCCGTAAATCCGCCGAAAAATGTATACGCAACAATAATAAGTAAAAATACAAACATAGCAGTTTTAGTAGAAATATTCGGAAACAGCGTTCCGAAAACGGAAGTACCGGCTACAAGCGCCGACGCCACATAAATCGTGTATGCAAATAAAAAGATAAGAGCACATACAAGCTGAAGAACTCGGGAGTCCACGGCAAATCTGTTAGTCAGATACTGCGGCAGCGTATAGGAATCGCCGGCAGCTTTGGAAAATGTACGAAGTCTTTTCGCACACAGAATCCAGTTTGCAGCAGTTCCGATCGCAAGTCCGATTCCAATCCACATCTGTCCAAAACCAAAGGCCAGAATCGATCCCGGAAGTCCCATCAGCAGCCAGGCCGACATATCAGATGCCTGAGCCGACAGAGCCGTTACCCACGGACCCATGGAACGTCCGCCAAGGAAAAAATCCTCAGAGTTCTTATTTGTTCCGTTGAAATAAAAAATCAACGCCACACCGAGCAATATAACAAAATATGCTCCGAAAGTTACAATTTCCCAATTCATTTTCATTCCTTCTTTCTTATAATTATTTAACTCAATCCCCGGTAAACACTAACTGTCCTCTGTTACCAGAAAATAAAAAAACAGGGTGTACATATTCTTCCTGAATATTCTTCCCTAATGCCTTTTTTATATTATAACATTCGGTAAATTGTCTGTCAATAAAAACATTACATTTTATAATCTTAACATTACATTTTCTTATGTCTTTCTTCCGGATATGCAATTGGGGACGTAGTATTTTTAAAAATACTACGTCCCCAATTGAAAATACCCTGTCCCTTTTTAACACGAGTTAAGCTGTTCTCTTATTTCGAAGAATGCGGACAATCGCTGCAGCCGCAGCTGCATCCGACACAGCTCCCTGTCTGTTTCTTCTTTTTCCACATATTTCTTATAATCAGCAGGACCACGATCAGAAGGATCCCGCCTACAACTGCCGTTGATAAGATACTGCTTGCCGCTGCCAATGCCATAATGCTTCTCCTCTTTTCCTTAACTTAAGCTTTTGCCTTTACGCTGGAAATATTCATATTAAATGAATTACTTTCCTTGTACGGACGGAATAACAGATACAGGAATCCGACAAATACTACCAATGCCGCGATCGTGCCGATTCCGATGCCGCCGCCTGCAAATACTGTGCCGAACTGGTATACACACAGGGATACAAGATAGGCAAATACACACTGATATCCGATTGCGAACCAGAACCACTTAATGTTGTTCATCTCACGCTTGATCGCTCCCATAGCTGCAAAACACGGTGCGCATAAGAGGTTAAATACAAGGAAGGAATACGCCGCAACTGCCGTCATGCTGCCTGCAAGTGTTCCCCACACCTCTGCGCCGTCCTCTGCGACCTCGCCGAAGCCGTAGAGAATGCCGAAGGTACCTACTACATTTTCCTTTGCCACAAGACCTGTGATGGCCGCAACTGCAGATCTCCAGTCGCCCCATCCAAGCGGTGCGAACAGCCATGCAAACGCCTGGCCGATATTGGACAGGAAGCCTTCGCTTAAGTCCTCTACCATGCCGAACCTGCCGTCTACGATACCGAAGCTTGATGTAAACCAGATAAAGATGGTCGATAACAGGATGACCGTACCGGCCTTCTTAATAAAGGACCAGCCGCGCTCCCACATGCTCCGCAGCACATTGCCTGCTGTCGGAAGATGGTATGCCGGAAGCTCCATAACGAACGGCGCCGGATCCCCTGCAAACATCTTCGTCTTCTTTAAGATAATTCCCGAGCAGATGATCGCTGCAATTCCTACAAAATATGCACTCGGCGCAACCCATGATGCCCCGTCAAAAAGCGCTCCTGCGATGAGAGCGATGATCGGAAGCTTCGCCCCGCACGGAATAAATGTCGTCGTCATAATCGTCATCTTGCGGTCACGGTCATTCTCAATCGTCCTCGAAGCCATGATTCCCGGGACGCCGCAGCCCGTTCCGATGAGCATCGGGATAAAGGACTTGCCGGAAAGACCGAATTTACGGAAGATTCTGTCCATAATAAATGCGATCCTTGCCATATAGCCGCACGCTTCGAGAAACGCAAGGAAAATAAACAATACAAGCATCTGCGGAACAAAGCCAAGAACCGCGCCCACACCTGCTACAATACCGTCCAGAATCAGTCCCTGAAGCCATGCGGCACAGCCGATGCTCTCCAAGAAGCCTTCGATCGCCGGCGGAATGATCTCGCCGAACAGCACATCATTTGTCCAGTCCGTCACAAACGTACCTACCGTCGAAACCGAAACATAATATACAAACCACATAACTACCGCAAAGATCGGAAGTGCAAGCCATCTGTTCGTAACGATGCGGTCGATCTTATCCGAGACAGTAAGCTGCTCCTTGCCCGCCTTTGTGAGACAGTCCCCGATGATAGCTCCTATGTAATTATATCTTTCATTGGTGATAATACTCTCCGAATCGTCATCCATTGCCTTTTCCGCGTCTTTGATAATCTTTTCCACATCCGGCACATTTGTCATGGTCTCTTTGATCTTGTCGTCCCGCTCAAACAGCTTGATCGCGTAGAAACGCTTCTGCTCCTCCGGAATATTTCCTCCGGCTGTCTCAAGGAGATTTTCAATCTCGCCCAGAACGTTTTCTACCCCGGCGCCGAATTCGTGAACCGGCATCTCTGCATTCTTTGTCTGTGCGGCCTTAACCGCCTTCGCTGCCGCTTCCTTCACTCCGTCTCCCTTCAGGGCGGAAATGCATACGACCTCGCAGCCAAGCTTTTCTGACAGCTTCTTCGTATCGATCATGTCGCCGGATTTTCTTACGACATCCATCATATTGACGGCCATTACAACCGGGATCCCAAGCTCCATAAGCTGCGTGGTAAGATAAAGGTTACGTTCAAGATTCGTTCCGTCTACAATATTAAGAATAGCATCCGGACGCTCGGTAATCAAATAATTTCTTGCAACAACCTCCTCCAGGGTATAGGGCGACAGGGAATAAATTCCCGGAAGATCCATGATCACCGTCTCCTTGTCATCCTTAAGCTTTCCTTCCTTCTTCTCAACCGTAACACCCGGCCAGTTTCCTACAAACTGATTCGAACCTGTGAGGGCATTGAAAAGTGTTGTTTTCCCGCTGTTCGGGTTTCCGGCAAGTGCAATTTTCACTCCCATAGTTTTACATCCTCCTCATCCATTCCTACTGTACTTCTATCATCTGGGCATCTGCTTTCCGCAGCGACAGCTCATATCCGCGGACGGTCACCTCCACCGGATCACCAAGGGGCGCCACCTTGCGGACATAAATACCTGTTCCCTTTGTAATACCCATATCCATAATTCTTCTCTTTGTCGCTCCCTCTCCGTGAAGCTTCACTACGGACACGCTGTCTCCACATTTTACATCTCTTAATGTATGCATGCTCTTCGTTCCTCCTAAACCATAATCTTGTTTGCAATACCTTTGCTTACTGCAACACGTGAATCCTTGACCTGGACGATTATGTTGCCTCCGTTCGCGGATACGATTTTCACCTGCTCTCCTGTCACGAATCCAAGATTCTCCAGAAATCTCTTTACCTCATCCTGTCCTCCGATACGTTTAATCTCACCGGTTTCACCGTTTCCCAATAATGTCAGCGGCATCATAATCCCTCCCTCTTAAAAGATTCACCCAATTCATATGACCATTTCTTCCGGATAAGCTCCATGTCCTCTAAAAGCTGTACCGTCCTGTACACCGTGGCAATCCCCACTCTTTTATCCACCTGCTTTGCCGCGAAATAAATCTCCTTGCAGGAGGAATACTCGCTTCCGAGTATCAATCTGAGCAGGAGCCTTCTCTGCCCCGTAATACGATATCCTCTGTCCTTTAGCTGACTGATCACCTTTTCCAGTTTCTCTTCCTGACTCATATGCTTCTCCATATAAATTGATATTGATTATCATTTACATACGGTATTATATGCCTATTGATAATGATTGTCAATAACATTTAATGATAATTTTTATCAATAAGGATTCTGAATGTTCCCGATGAAGGTGCAAAAAGGGACAGGGTAAAATGCAATTGGGGACGTAGTAT
>CAQNVT010000032.1 GCA_948844705.1 uncultured Dorea sp. | reverse complement strand
CCCTGATGCATCTGGTAAGAAATGCGGTGGATCACGGTATTGAGACTAACGAAGAGAGACTGGACAGCGGAAAGCCGGAGTAGTGCAGGACGCATATTACCGGGTACAGACAGGGCTTTTCAGGAACTGGAACAATGCACAGAGGATGCTTAATGAACTTTTGGAGCAGGATTTTCCGGCGTTTATCGACGATTCCGGCCCGTACATCCGGGTGCAGGTGGGAGGCTACAGTGATCTGGAAGAGGCCGCCGCAATGGAGCAAAGGCTTAAGCGGGCAGGATACCAGACGGTAATCGTAAGCTGAAAGCTCTGCGGCAGGTAAAATGCAGTATACAAAAAGGGGAACTTTTTGAAGGGTCCTGCGGACTTCAAAAATCCCCTTGATATTTTTTCTGTATTTTATTTATCTTCTTCCTCGTAATCCTTCATGATCGGTTCCGGAAGATATACATGTACATTTTCAATACGGTTTTTATCCAGCGTTTCGACCACAAGCCTTATGCCGTCCTCAGTTGTAACCGAATCTCCGGATTCCGGAAGACGGTCCAGATGCTCAATAATGAAGCCGCCCAGAGAATCGTAATCCTCGGATGTAAGGGAAAGCTCCAGACGGTCGTTTAAGTCGTCCAGATTCATGGAGCCCTCGATAATATATTCCCGGGGACGAATCTCCTTTATAAAATCCTCTTCATTCTCATCGTATTCGTCATGAATCTCACCGACGATCTCTTCAAGTATGTCCTCGAGTGTGATAAGTCCGGCCGTTTCGCCGTATTCATCCAGTACGATGGCAATATTGAAGGAGGCCTGGCGCATCTCTACAAGAAGCTCGGAGATGTTTTTATATTCATAGGTAAAATATGCGTCTCTTAAAATATCACGTACATGGAAATCCTTTGAATTATCATAAAACAGGAGATCCTTCATGTTGATCGTACCGATGACGTTATCCGTAGTTTCTTCAAAAATCGGAAGACGCGTAAATTTGTCCTCCTTAAAAATGTCAATCAGCTCGGCGTAAGTGCTCTCTACGTCGGCGAAGGTCACATGCACGCGGGGAACCATAACATCCTTGGCCTTTGCATCCCCCAGGTCGAATACATTATATATCATCTCTTTTTCTTCTGACTCTATAACTCCGTCCTCATGGCTTACATCAACGATCGTACGCAGCTCTGTCTCCGTCATGGCGCGGTTTCTGTCATTCGGGTCCACGCGGAACAGGAACAGTACGCCCAGCGACATGCCGTTAATGATCCAGATCAGAGGGGTCATGACCTTCATAAATACGTTGATTACGGGAGCATAGATAAGTGACATCTTCTCCGCATGAATCGTTGCCATGGTCTTTGGCGTGATCTCACCGAAGAGAAGAATCGCAACCGTAAGCGCTCCGCTTGCAATTGCCACCCATGGGCCGCCGAAGCTGTAGGCAAGAGTAGTAGTAAGAGATGCGGCAGACAGATTCACAATATTGTTGCCGATCAGAATAGCGCTCAACATTTTCCCGGAATCGTCTGTAATATCTAATACGGTTTTTGCAGTTTTTTTGCCCTCTTCTGCGAGGGTTCGGATTCGAATTTTGTTTACAGTCGTTAAGGCTGTCTCTGCAGACGAAAAAAATGCAGACAACAATAACAGCACAATTAATATAATAATTTGCGTGGCGTCACTCGAGTCCAATTATAAATCACTCCTTCTTTTTCAAAAAATATACGTGAAACTAATATAACGCATTTCGGGCGATTTTGCAAGAGCGCGTTGAATTTAAGAGGAATTTATTGTATACTTTAGTTTATAATTAAAATGACGTATTGGAGACAGCTATGAAACAGGACTTGTATGAGAAGCTTACAGAGATCATACCGGAAGGCAGGGTAAAGACGGATGAGCCGATGAAACTGCACACGACGTTCCGGACAGGAGGAGCCGCAGATTATTTTGTGATGCCGGAGACAAAGGAGGAGCTTAAGGCGGTAATCTCTGTTCTGAAGGATGCACGGGAGCCTTATTATATTATAGGAAACGGGAGTAATCTTCTGGTGTCGGATACCGGCTACAGGGGAACGGTTATCCAGATGTACAAATCCATGAGTGAGATTACGGTCTGTGGCAGGGAGATAAGGGCACAGGCAGGCGCGCTTCTTACAAGGATCGCCGCTCGGGCGCTGGAGTCGGGGCTTGCCGGTTTTGAGTTTGCAGCGGGAATCCCGGGGACTCTCGGCGGGGCATGTGTGATGAATGCGGGAGCCTACGGAGGCGAGATGAAGGACGTTGTTTCGGAGGTGCTCGTCCTTACGCCGGAGGGGGAATTTCTCAGGCTGCCTTCGGATGAGCTGGAATTCGGATACAGGAGCAGTGTGATTGCACGCAGGGGCTATATTGTTCTGGAGGCTTCGATCGTTCTTTCGGAGGGAAATAAAGAGGAGATCGGGGAACATATGGAGGAGCTTCGTCAGAAGAGGATATCAAAGCAGCCTCTTGAGTATCCAAGCGCAGGAAGCACATTTAAAAGGCCGGAAGGATATTTTGCAGGAAAGCTGATAGAGGATGCGGGATTAAGAGGCTTTCAGGTAGGGGGAGCGCAGGTGTCGGAAAAACACTGCGGCTTTGTCATTAACAGGGAGAATGCGTCCAGTGCAGAGATCATGGAGCTTATAAGACAGGTGTCCGCCCGCGTGGAAGAGAAATTCGGCGTGCTGCTTGAGCCGGAAGTGAAAAGGCTGGGGGAATTTTAGGATGAGATTTGTGATCGTTACGGGGATGTCGGGAGCAGGAAAAAGCACGGCCCTTAAGATGCTGGAGGACATGGGATATTTTTGTGTGGATAATCTTCCGGTTCCTCTTATTCCTAAGCTTGCGGAGCTTTTTGTCGTGCCGGGCACGGAGATGAATAAGGCGGCTCTCGGTGTGGATATAAGAAGCGGACACAGCTTTGCGGAGCTTGAGAGGGTGCTGGAGGAGCTGGATGGTGCGGCTGTAAAGTACGAGATATTATATCTGGAATCCAGCGATGATGTGCTTATCAAACGATATAAAGAGACAAGACGCTTCCATCCGCTGTCAGGAAGCAGCGGGCGTGTCGACAGGGGCATTGCAGAGGAAAGAAAAAGACTTGGGTTTCTTAAGAAAAAAGCGGATTATTTGATCGATACCAGTCATATGCTTACAAGAGAGCTGAAACGTGAGCTTAATAAGATTTATGTTCAGAATAAGGAATATAATAACCTTTATGTCACAGTGTTGTCCTTCGGTTTCAAATATGGGCTGCCAAGTGATGCAGATCTTGTATTTGACGTACGGTTCCTGCCTAACCCATATTATATAGAAGAATTACGTTCGCAAAGCGGCAATGATGCGGAGGTGAGGAATTATGTTATGGGAAATGAAAAGGCGGGAATATTTTTAAAACAGCTGACAGATATGATTAAATTTCTGATTCCGAATTACATTGCCGAAGGAAAGACACAGCTTGTGATCGGAATTGGGTGCACCGGCGGAAAGCATCGTTCGGTAACCCTGGCCAATGAGCTTTATGAGGCGCTGGAAAGCGCGGAAAGCTATGGAGTGAGGATTGAGCACCGGGATATCGGAAAGGATGCAATTACAAAAGCAAGGTAGGAATATTTCATGTCATTTTCAGGCAAAATAAGAGAAGAGCTGTTGATGCGTGATGAGGAAGCCAGGCATTGCAATCTGGCTGAACTCTCGGCTATGATGCATATGTGCGGAGAGTTTTCGGAAGACCGGAACGGGACCTGTATTTTAAAGTTCCGTTCGGAAAACTTTTACGTTGCAAGAAAATGCTTTACATTAATGCAAAAAACATTTAATATAAGAACTGATATTTCAATTCGGAGGAACATGGCAAAGGGAAGCGAGAGCTTTTTCCTGTATTGGAAGGGTGAAGAGCTTCTGGCAGTTAAAAATGCTATCGTTCATGCCGTGTGCTGTAAGAGGGCATATATAAGAGGAGCATTTATCGTATCGGGCTCTATGAGCGATCCGGGGAAGTCCTATCATTTTGAGATCGTCTGCGGCAGAGAGGAGCAGGCGGAGTATCTTAAGGAGATGATCGGGAGCTTCGGACTGGATGCGAAGACAGTGCTCCGCAAGAAATCTTATGTTGTCTATCTGAAGGAGGGCTCTCAGATTGTAGATATCTTAAATATAATGGGGGCGCATGTGGCTCTTATGGAGATGGAGAACGTCCGGATCCTTAAAGAGATGCGTAACTCCGTAAACCGCAAGGTCAATTGTGAAACGGCCAATATCAATAAAACGGTTTGTGCGGCTGTAAGACAGGTTGAGGACATTGAATACATTAGAGACACGATTGGTCTGGAAAAGCTTCCGGCAGGGCTTAGGGATGCAGCCTATACACGTCTTGCGTATCCGGAAGCAGCACTTAAGGAGTTGGGGAACCTTATGTCCGAGCCTGTCGGTAAGTCGGGTGTAAATCATCGGCTGCGCAAATTAAGTGAGCTGGCAGAGAAGTTAAGGGAACAATAAGGAGGAACAGTAGTATGGTTAGGAGAACTGTCACAATTCAGTCGGAGCTGGACATGGATTCACGTCCGGTAGCACATCTGGTTCAGGAGGCAAGTCAGTATTCAAGCTCGGTCTGCATTGAAATGAAGAATAAGCAGATCAACGCGAAGAGTATCATGGGCATGATGAGTCTTGAGCTTGGAAAGGGTACTACATTTACCGTGGTTGCTAACGGAGAGGACGAGGAGAGTGCAGTAACTGGAGTGGAGGCATTTTTTGCTTCCCGCTAGCTATGGTACATATATGAGGAAAGAGGGCATAGGTCATGCCCTTTTTTAAATCAGTTTTACAGGGAGGATATGTATGAAGAAGCTGTTGTTTATCTATAATCCGCATGCGGGAAAGGAGCTTCTGAAGCCGAAGGTTTCGGACATTGTCGATATATTTGTGAAGGCAGGATATGAGGTGACGATTTATCCGACACAGGCATATCATGATGCATACAGGAAGGTAAGAGAATATGATCCGGAGGAATATGATCTTGTCGTATGCAGCGGAGGAGACGGGACGATCGATGAAGTAGTATCAGGGATGATGAAAAAGAAAAAACGAAATCCGATCGGCTATATCCCCACAGGAACAACGAATGACTTTGCGAACAGCCTGCATATTCCGAAAGGTCTTCTTAAGGCCGCGGACAATGCGGTGAACGGGATCGTATTTCCGTGTGATGTAGGCAGATTTAACCAGGGAACCTTCGTATATATTGCCGCATTCGGACTGTTTACGGATGTATCCTATGAGACGGACCAGGCGATGAAGAATGTTCTGGGGCATATGGCATACCTTCTGGAAGGGGCAAAGAGAATTTTTAACGTGCCGTCCTACCGGGTGAAGGTGAGTCATGACGGTGAAGAATTTGAGGATGAATTTATCTTTGGAATGGTTACCAATTCCCGTTCCGTAGGAGGCTTCCGCAATATGGTGGGGAAGCAGGTGGTGTTTGACGACGGCCTTTTTGAGGTGACCCTGATCAAGAAGCCCAGGAATCCGATCGAGCTTCAGGAGATCATTGCGGCGCTGCTGATCGAGCAGATCGATACGAAATATATGTATACCTTTAAGACGGGCTATATCAGCTTTGAATCGCTGGAGGAGATCCCGTGGACGCTTGACGGGGAATTCGGCGGGGAGCATGATTATGTCGAGCTCGAGAATATGAAGCAGCAGCTTAAGATCATGGTTCCGGAGGAGCATATCGAGGAGCTGATGGAGAAGCAGGAGGGGTAAATATCTCCAAAATTTTTTAAAAAAGTACTTGCCTATTTGGAATTTGTTTGCTATAATAGGCAAGTACGAGATAAGCGGCAACGCTTAATAATACGGCTCCGTGGTCAAGCGGTCAAGACGCTAGCCTCTCACGCTGGAATCAGGGGTTCGATTCCCCTCGGAGTCACTGGATAATCCTCTTGAAGACGAAGTCTTCAAGAGGATTTTTTCAGATGAACAGAGACCGTTATTACGTCCGCAGGGTGTGATAAACAGGAATGAAGGAGAATGAAGTTATGATTTTATTTGTAGAATATCCGAAATGTACGACCTGCCAGAGGGCGAAGAAATGGCTTGACAGCCATAATATTGAGTATTCCTCCCGCCATATCAAGGAAGAAAATCCGACGGAGGAGGAACTGAGAGAATGGCATGAAAAGAGCGGACTGCCGCTGAAAAGATTCTTTAATACGAGCGGAATGCTGTATAAAAGCATGTCTCTTAAGGACAGGCTGCCGGATATGAGCGAAAAGGAACAGTACGAGCTGCTTGCCGAAGACGGAATGCTGGTAAAGCGCCCGTTACTTGTAGGAGATGATTTTGTGCTGGTTGGCTTTCGTGAGAAGGAATGGGAAAAGAGATTTATAGAACAGGAGGAAGAAGAATGACACATGCAGAGAAGGCAGAAGCCTTATTCAGAGAGGGATATAATTGTGCGCAGTCCGTATTTCTGGCGTTCGAGGATATGTATGATATAGATCATAAGACTGCAGTGCGCTTAAGCTCCGGTTTCGGGGCAGGTATGGGAAAGCTGAGGGAGGTGTGCGGAGCTCTTACCGGAGCATTTATGGCGGCAGGACTTTTGTACGGTTATGATGATCTGACAGACTCCGAGGCGAAAAAAAATACATATGCAGTTATCCGTTACATTGCAGAGCGTTTCGAAAAGGAGAAGGGAACAATTATCTGCCGGGAGCTTTTAGGGCTTAAGAAGGGCGAAGACCTGGCGGAGCCGGCAGTGCGGACCGAGGAATATTATAAAAGCCGTCCCTGTCTTGGATTATGCGCACTTGCCGCACAGATCCTGGATGAGTACGGAGCCTCCTGCAGGTAAAGCATATTGGTATCTGCCGGGAAACGGGCGGAGCAGATCGAGGGAAGGATATGGAATACTATAAAAGGACCAGTACAGAGGAAAAAGTAAGCATACCCAATTTCATAAGCTTTCATTATTTTGAATATGTCAGAGAATTTGAAGGAATTGAGGAGAGCCATAATTTCTGGGAAATGGTATATATTGACTACGGAAAGGTGAAGGTCGTATCTGACGGGCAGGAATATTATGTGTCCTCCGGAGAGGGCTTTCTTCACGCTCCGAATGAGCTCCATAATATTTTGTCGGCAGGAGACTTTGCAAGCACATTTATCATAAGCTTTGACTGCGGCTGTGAAAAGCTTGCGGACGTTCAGAGCCGTGTACTGAAGTTTAACAGCCGGGAATCAAAGATCATCAAGCAGATCTACAGATCAGGGCAGGAGGTCTTTGAAGGGCCGTACGATATTTTTGACCAGCAGAAGCTGAAGCTTAAGGAGGATGCGCCCTATGGAGGGATGCAGGAAATAAAGGTGATGATGGAGGAGCTTTTGCTTCTCTTGATAAGAAATGCCTGTGCCGGGGGAAGCGTGCCTGAAAAATATCCGGATGAAGCGCAGGCCAGTGAACGTATCATCGTGGATAAAGTGATAGGGATTATTCTGGATTCCGTTTATGAAAAAGTGACATTGGACAGTATATGCAGCCAGCTCTCTTTTTCTAAGAGTTATATCCTTAAGATATTTAAAAAGCGTATGGGCTGCAGTGTAATGGAATATTATAATCAGATGAAGATCAAGGAGGCAAAGCGTCTGATCAGCGAGGATAAATACACCTATACACAGATAGCGAGGCTTTTGCATTTCAGCTCCGTGCATCATTTTTCCAGCAGCTTTAAGCAGATAACAAATATGACGCCGAGCGGTTATCAGAAATCAATAAAAAATCGGTCAGTTATATAGAAATAAAAGTTGTTTTTGTCAGGAAAGTGTCAGAAACAACTTTTTTTATATATGATTTTTTGTTAAAAGTATAACATTATTTATAAAAACAGGAGAATATTTTGTAAGAATTGAATAATAATCGATAAATACAAAAGATTCAAAAAATAATATAATTAGTACAAAGAGTTATTCCAAATAAATATAAAAGAATGGAGGAAGATTATGAAAAAAGGAACAAAGAAGTTATTGTCAGGTATCCTTGTAGGCGTTATGACAATGAGCCTGATGGCCTGCGGCTCTAACGGTGGTGAGGAGAAGACAGATGAAGGCGGCGAAGGCGGCGGCGGATTAAACCTTACGGCGGAAGACTCAAAGACTCTGGAGGACTGGGGCGCAGCCGTTAAGAAGAGCTTTGACGGCACAGAGATCACGGTAGCGATGGCTTCCCATCCGTCCACAGATGCATTTAAGCAGATGGAAAAGGAATTTACAGACCTCACCGGTATTAAGGTAGTGTGGGATATCGTAGAAGAGACAAATCTTAAGAATAAGCAGCTTCTTGACGCACAGGGTGCAGGAAGCTATGATGTGTTCATGGTAGACGCTTTCTGGATGAGCGAATATGCTTCAAAGAATGTTCTTGTTCCGATCAGTGATTACGCAGAGGACGAGACAAAGACACCGGAGTGGTTTGATTATGAGGATATCATGCCGGCGTACAGAAACGGTATCGCAGGCGCAAACGGAGTAAACTACGGAATTCCGACCGCAGGCGAGACGAGATTCATCGCTTACAGAACAGACTTATTTGATAAGTACAGCAAGAAGGCTCCTGAGACTATGGATGAGTTCCTGGAGCTTGCACAGTTCTTTAACGGCAAGGAGGACGGCCTTTACGGCGTCAGCATGAGAGCACAGAGAGGTATTCATTTTGCATCAGGCTGGATGAGTTTAATGTATAACTTCGGCGGCGGATTTTTAGATCAGGAGACGATCGGATCCGATGATGTGGTAGTAACCTGTACGACAGATGAGACAAAAGAGTCTCTTAAGTATTTTGTTGATCTGTTAAAATGTGCGCCTCCGGATGTAGGATCCTATACACATGAAGAAGCGCTGGGTGCATTTATTTCCGGCAAAACCGCTATGTGGTTAGACGCAACTGCACTTGCAGGACAGATTACAGATCCTGAGTCCTCAACGGTAGCCGACAAGGTTGCATTTGTTCCGACGCCTACCGGACCGGCAGGAGACGGCGCGGCGCTTGCAGGCTGGAATCTTGGAATTCCGGAGTCTTCTAAGAACAAAGACGCGGCATGGGCATTCATTTCTTATATGGCAAGCAAGGAAAAGGTGAAAGAGTATGTCGGATACGGCGGAGTAGCAACAAGAGCATCTGCATTTGATGACCCTGAGCTTCAGGAAGCAAATCCGTCCTATGAGGCGCAGAAGCTTGCCCTTGAGTCTGCAAACGGACTTGTAGAGAAGGGATTATCCTGGATCCCGCAGCATGATTCTATTAATCAGATCCTTGATATTGCAGGCGGATACGGAAGCTCTGCACTGTCAGGAGATATGACGACAGATCAGGCATGCGAGGATATGCAGAAGGATATTGAGGATTTGATTAAGTAAAGGACGAGGTAGGTTCATGCGAAGGAAAGAGAAAGAATATTTGAAATACATTGCACCGGCGATGGTGACGATGATTGTGCTTTCCGTAGTACCAACCATATTTTTGACGATAATCAGCTTTACAAATTATCAGCTGGGCTGGGATTTTTCCCGGGTGGAATTTGTTGGAATCAAGAATTTCATCAGATTGTTTTCAGGTGCGGACAGAGATTTCTGGCATTCTGTATTTATCAGTCTGGCCTTCATGGTCCTGGCTACAGCAATTGAATTAGTGCTTGGATTTTTTATAGGCTTGTGCTTAAACTCCTCGGAGTTTAAGCTTAAGCCTCTTGTGATTGGTATTATGATTATTCCGCTTGTTATTACGCCGTCTATTGCGGCGCAGATGTGGAAGCTGATGCTGAATTCTGAATACGGAATTGTAAATCATTTTCTGAACACACTGTTCGGACTGAAGGTGACATGGCTGTCAGAGAAGATGGCGTTCTGGTCGATCCTTATGGTGGACGTGTGGCAATATACACCGTTTGTTACCCTGATCGTGTATGCGGGGCTTCGCTCTGTTCCCGATGAACCGTATGAGTCTGCGGCAATCGACGGTGCAACGAAAATGCAGGAGCTTGTATATATTACGATTCCTATGATTAAGAAGCTGGTATATCTGACACTTTTATTCAGAGTAATCGACTGTCTGAAGCTGTTTGATATCGCGTATGTCCTGACACAGGGCGGCCCTGGAACCGCAACGGAATTCCTGAGCCTTCATATTTATCGTATGGCAAATGCGCAGAACGGACTGATCGGAAGAGCGGCAGCGATTGCACTCGTACTTCTCGTGCTGACATCGGTTATCAGTAAATTTTTGATTAAGAAGATGCGGAAGGAGGAGACGGAGTCATGAGCAGAAAAGGAAAAAGAAGAATTGCAGGCCTGATCCGGGGCATATTTTTGCTGCTGGTATGTCTCGCCTGTCTCATTCCTTTTGTATGGATGATTATGGTAAGCTTTCGGAACAGGGTAGACATTCTGGATCCGACGAAGATTTTTGTTACACCTACTCTTAAAAATTACCAGATGATTATTGAACAGAGCAATATCCTGGATTTCTTTAAAAACAGTCTGATTATTGCGGTTATATCCACTCTTATTTCTCTGGTGGTCGGAAGCTTTGCAGCGTACGGCTTTGCAAGGTATAACTGGAAAAAGCGCGAGGACAGGGCATTCTGGGTACTCAGCCAGAAGTTCCTGCCTCCGATGGCGGTCGTGATTCCATATTTTATGATGGCGTCCATCTTCGGTCTTCTGGATACGAGACTGGTATTGATCATCTGTTATACGACCTTTAATATCCCGTTCACGATCTGGATGATGCGCGGATTTATTGAAGATATGCCGATCGAGCTTGAAGAGGCGGCCTGG
>CAQNVT010000031.1 GCA_948844705.1 uncultured Dorea sp. | reverse complement strand
TCAGGTGAGAGGACGAAACCCCAGATATGCAGAGCTGTTAACGGTTGATTACTGCGGTTCGGTGTCGGAGCTGTCCGCAGTTTTACAATACATCAATAACGAAAACCGGATGTCCGCTGAACACTGTTCCTTTGCCCGGACGATTCTGGGTATCGCAATGGCAGAAATGATGCATTTGCAAAAGCTCGGGGAGCTGATCCATTTACTCGGAGGAAACGTCGGCTTTGAAGCAAAATATCCGGACGGCCTGTGGTCTCCGTCCTGCCTGGTTCTGCCGGATTGTATCCCGCAAATGCTGCAGGCTGATCTGGAAGCTGAAAAGGCAGCGATTCAACAATATAAAATGCATATTAACGCAATCCGGGATGACTTTGTTAATGATGTGCTGAGACGGATAATTCTGGATGAAGAATATCACATCATGATTTTACAGGCATTATAAGCATCGTTAAAGGCGCATGGTTCGTCCCATGCGCCTCTGTTACTTATGATATGGTTCCCCGTTCATGATCCTAAAGCTCCGGTAAATCTGTTCCAGAAGAATCACCCGCATAAGCTGATGGGGAAATGTCATTCTGGAAAAACTCAGAGAAAAATCTGATTTTTCCAATACATTTTTCCCCAAACCTATAGAGCCTCCGATTATAAATGTAATATGACTCCTCCCCTGTATGCCAAGCTTTTCTATTTTTTCCGACAGCTCCTCTGAAGAAAGCATTTTTCCGCCAATCTCAAGGGTAATTACAAAGGCGTCCCCGGAGAGACATTTAAGGATCCGTTCTCCTTCCTTCATACGTATTGCTTCTTCAAGAACTCCGCTTGCTCTCTCCGGTGTCTTTTCATCCGCCACCTCAAAGATTTCAGACTTGCAATATTTCCCCAGCCTTTTTATATATTCCGCAATCGCTTCTCTTAAATACTTTTCTTTGATTTTTCCTACGGTTATTAATGTAATTTTCATACTTCTTATCCCAATGCCACATCTAAAATCATCATCAACACAAATCCTGCAGCGAAGCCTATCGTTCCGATATTGCTGTGCTCCCCCTCCGCCGACTCCGGCACCAGCTCCTCCACGACCACATAGATCATTGCCCCTGCCGCAAATGCAAGCAGATATGGAAGCGCCGGTGTAATATATGCCGCAAGCAGTACCGTAATCCCTCCGGCAATCGGCTCCACGATTCCCGACAAGGCTCCGTAGAAAAATGCTTTTTTTCTTCCTCTGCCCTCACTTCGGACCGGCAGCGACACGATAAAGCCCTCCGGGAAATTCTGGATGGCGATTCCGATTGCCAATGCAAAAGCTCCCGTGACGGTAACATTCGCATTGCCTGTCAGAAGTCCTGCAAAAACGGCGCCGCTTGATATCCCCTCCGGTATATTATGGATGGTAACCGCCAGGATCAGCATGACGGACCGATCAAGTGTACACCGCGGCCCTTCCGTTTCGTCCGAGCCGATATGCATATGCGGAATCAACCTGTCAAGAAGCAGAAGAAAGCCGATTCCCAAAAGAAAGCCGGCCGCAGCCGGGATGAACGCAAATTTACCCATATGCGCCGACATATCCATAGCCGGAATCAGAAGAGACCATACAGACGCCGCTACCATGACCCCTGCCGCGAATCCAAGAAGCGCTTTTTGAATTCCCGGCTTTAGCTCGTCCCTCATAAATAATACGCAGGCAGCTCCCGCCGCAGTCCCGATAAAAGGAATCATAAGTCCCCAGAAAATTTTCATATTAAAACTCCTTGCCTTTTTTATAAATGCAAAGTACTGTACAGGCTTTATCCGTCTGTACAGTACTGTCTTCTTAAATATTTATTTAGCAGATAATAATTCGTGAATACCCTTTGCGCCTGCTTTTCCTGCTCCCATGGCAAGAATAACGGTAGCTGCGCCCGTTACTGCATCTCCGCCTGCGAATACGCATGCCTTTGATGTCTGTCCGTTCTCTTCCTCTGCTACGATACATTTTCTTCTGTTTGTCTCAAGTCCCTTGGTCGTCGATGCGATCAGCGGATTCGGCGAGGTTCCGAGGGACATGATAACCGTATCAAGCTCAATCTCATACTCAGATCCAGGGATCTCTACCGGACGTCTTCTTCCTGATGCGTCAGGCTCACCGAGCTCCATCTTTACAACGGTCATTCCCTTTACCCATCCCTTATCGTCCACAAGGATTTCCTTCGGGTTTGTAAGAAGGTCGAAGATAACGCCCTCCTCCTTTGCATGATGTACCTCTTCCACTCTGGCCGGAAGCTCTGCCTCGCTTCGGCGGTATACGATGTGTACCTCTGCACCGAGACGAAGAGCAGTTCTTGCAGCGTCCATTGCAACGTTACCGCCGCCGACTACCGCAACCTTCTTGCCTGCAACGATCGGTGTATCATAGGAATCGTCAAAAGCCTTCATGAGGTTGCTTCTTGTCAGATACTCATTTGCAGAGAATACGCCGTTTGCCGTCTCTCCCGGAATTCCCATGAACATCGGAAGACCTGCTCCGGAGCCGATGAATACTGCCTCGAAATTCTCTTCCTCCATCAGCTGATCGATCGTTGTAGATTTTCCGATCACTACGTTTGTCTCGAATTTAACACCTAATTCTTTTACCTTTTCAATCTCCTTCTTTACAACCTTATGCTTCGGAAGACGGAACTCAGGAATACCATATACAAGCACGCCGCCCAGCTCATGAAGAGCCTCAAACACCGTAACCTCATAGCCTAATTTTGCCAGGTCGCCTGCACAGGTAAGTCCTGACGGACCTGAACCGATAACGGCAACCTTGTGTCCGTTCGTCTTTTCTGCCTTTACCGGTTTAATGTCATTCTCCAGTGCATAGTCTGCAACGAATCTCTCAAGCTTTCCGATGGATACCGGCTCACCCTTGATACCGCGGATACATTTACATTCGCACTGAGACTCCTGCGGACATACACGGCCGCAGATAGCCGGAAGTGCGGAGGACTCGCCGATTACCTTGTACGCACCTTCGATGTCCCCTTCCTTCACCTTTGAAATAAATCCCGGGATATTGATCGCTACCGGACATCCCTGGATACATTTTGCATTTTTACAGTTAAGACAGCGGGAAGCCTCCTCCATCGCTTCTTCTTTGTTATATCCATAGCATACTTCCTCAAAGTTTGTTGCTCTTTCCTTTGCATCCTGCTCTCTTACAGGAACTCTCTTTAATACATCAGCCATTAGTTGTCACCTCCGCAATTACCGCATCCACCGTGGTGGGTGTCTCCTTCTTGTACCTTCAGGATTGCACGACCTTCCTCTGTCCTGTACATCTGCTGTCTCTTCATCGCATTGTCAAAGTCTACCAGATGTCCGTCGAACTCCGGCCCGTCCACACATGCAAACTTCACCTCGTCGCCTACGATTACACGACAGGCGCCGCACATACCGGTTCCGTCAACCATGATCGGATTCATGCTGACAATCGTCGGAATCCCGAGCTTCTTTGTAAGAAGGCAGGTAAACTTCATCATGATCATCGGTCCGATCGCAACACATACATCATATTTATGGCCTTCTTCTACCAGCTTCTCGATCTTTGTCGTAACCATACCTGCATGGCCGTATGTACCGTCATCCGTACACGGATAGTAATTGCCTGCAACTGCTTCCATCTCTTTTTCAAGGATCAGCATATCTTTGGTCTTAGAGCCTACGATCACATCGGCGTCAATACCGTGCTCCTTAAGCCACTTTACCTGCGGATATACAGGAGCTGCACCGACACCGCCGGCTACGAACAGCATCTTCTTATTCTTCAAGGTCTCAATATCCTCTTCTACAAATTCCGACGGACGTCCGAGAGGTCCGATAAAATCACGGAAGGAGTCTCCTGCCTTCAAGCCGGTCATCTTCATGGTAGAAGCCCCGATCTCCTGAAATACAATTGTAATCGTTCCCGCTTCTCTGTCATAATCACAGATCGTCAGCGGGATTCTCTCGCCCTTTTCATCCATCTTAACGATAACAAACTGTCCCGGCTCGCAATGCCTTGCAACACGTGGAGCTTCAACATCCATAAGATAGATCTTATCAGCCAGTTTCTCAGCTTTTAATATCTTATACATCTTACGTTCCTCCTAAAATTTTTATATACTAATCATAATGCATATTTGTCCAAATATCAAGTACATAAAGCCAGATATAAATTTCACAAATTGAAGTATTGTTACTGTCTGCGCCATTCCGTCAGCGAAATTATTTCCTTTTTCGTGTATGTCCCAGCAGGGGGACAGGGAGCAGCTTGAACACCGATGATAAAAATACTGCCGTCCAGAGTATCCTTCTTTTTTCGTTCTGCCCTCCGTCAAGCTGTTCTAACCTTTCGCAGCTGTCCTGAATTCCTGATTTCCCGTTTATCAATCCGGCCACGATCCTGACAGCAGCCCATGACTGAAAGGCTGTAAGTAAAAAAATTCCTGCTTTCCTCCAAAACTTCTGCTTTCTTACCATAAGATAATAAATTCCCTCCGCTGCCGCGGCAAATGTCGCTATATGATGAATCCATATACAGACAGATAATTCTCTCTCCTTCATCTGATCTGACTCCTTTCAACAATCCTGTCTCTATTGTACAGGATATTTCTGTCAGAATATAGCTTTAAAAAACGCAATTTTCTACATTTTTTGCAGCAAATAAAAAGATGCAGAGCCCTTAATAATTCACAAGAAAGACCCTGCATCCTTTAATATGGCTATCTTACCATTACATTTCATATTCCTCAGACGGAATACCTAAAGAAGATAGTTTGTTTTTGTAAATTTTTAACTGATATTCTAATTCCGGATTATTGCCGGTGTCACTTAATCATCATTCCCATAATATAAAGATCATAATATTTTCCGTTCAAAAGTGTCTGATTCTTTAAGCAGCCCTCTACGACAAACCCGAATTTCAGATAGAGAGAAACCGCCGGTACATTATCAGTTCTGGTATCCAGACGGATTCGTGTAGTCACTCCGTTCCCCTTACACCAGTCGATCAGCATCTGAATCAAAGTGCTTCCGATCCCGCGTCCCTGATATTCCTTTGCCACAACAATTCCAAGCTCTCCTTCATGGCGGGATTTGATCTTGTGGCTGGAATTGATTGTCGCAATTCCCACGATCTTATCGCCGTCAAGAGCCAGAAGCATTGTATTATTTACATTGCCCTCAAGTCCCTTGATATCTTCCTCCTGCGCTTTCACATCCATCGGATATTCATCCTTTTCAAAGCTTAAAAAACTCGTCTCTCCTCCCACATAATTGTAAAAATCCACAATTTTTCCGGCATCTTCTATTTCCGGATTACGGTACGTAATTTCGCTCATAACAAGCTCCTCCTTTTCCTTAAATTCATTTTTGTATATCGTTTACCTTTTCCATACAATACGATATCCTGCATTTTTTCTTATAACACGCTATTCCGTATTTATGAATCCTCTGCACTCCGTCCTGTCTTAGAGCTTCACTGTATCCATGATCCTGAATCTGCCTCATTGCTTCCGCACAGGCCAGATCATACCGCCCGTTTTCTGCATATTTCACCTCCATAATACATCCCGTCTGCTCCTTGAGGATTTCCAGCATGATATCCGTATAACCATCTCCGGATTCTGCATTCGATTTTAAGCTCCAGCTTCCTTCGGCACGTAAAAGTCCCAGCAGCATACCATGATAAAAGTTTTCTTTCATCTCTTTTTTTACAAAAGTGTCTCTGATGCTGATTGAATCCGACATAAATTCATTAAACAGTCTCTGTACTTCCGCGTGATTTCCTGTCTTTACAGCCTCGCAGAATTGTTTCCATTGAATTGTATCGCTTATAATTTTCATTTTAAACCATGAACGAATCCTCTTTTCATAAATTCCCAACACCTCTCTGTTCGGAATCGCAAGTTTATGGACTCCATTTTCAGGCTTACCTGCATCTGTCAGATATCCTGTTGCAAAAAGCACACTCCATAAATAGGTCTGACGTATCTCATCATCCTCATTGTCTAAATCTGTATAAGTTAATTCCGGAATCAGCACTTTTTCGACTGTTTCCCCGGAAATCAATGACTCTATTTGGCTTTTCGTCGTTTCTGTTGCATTCACAAGAATATCTTGTACGATTGCATTACTGCTGCTGTTCTCCCAATGTGCTTCCATAGGCGCATCCTTCCACACCCTCAGCTTATCACATTGATTAATCACATCCCACGGACAATATACCTCCTCATTTCCGAAATGATATCCGTCGTACCATTCCTTTATCTGAGCAAACGAATCTTCCAGACCATAGTAAGAAAGCATTTCTTTTACCTCGTGATCCGTAAAACCGAAATACTCGGCAAAATCTATATCCGAAATCGTTCTGACCTTAAAATTATTTAATCCTGTAAATATGCTTTCCTTCGCAATCCGAAGACAGCCCGTAATAACGGCAAAATACATATTTGGATTCGTCTTGAACACCTGACTGAACAAAGAACGAATAAGCCTTACCATCTCTTCATAAAAACCATCTTGATATGCTTTGTCCAGAGGCACATCATATTCATCAATCAGAACAATTGTCTGAATTCCGTAATGCTTAAAAAGAAGCTCTGTCAAAAGTCTCAGACTATTATGAAGATAGGCCGCCTTTTCAAACCTGCCTCTCATCAGATCATTCATCTGTTCTTTTTCGAATTTTGTTAATCTGTCGCTGTCTAAAAGGAATCCAAAACGCCGTGCTTCCTCACTAATTGTAATTTCCAACATATCATATGCTGTTTGAAAGTCTCTTCCCTCCACATCCTTAAGGCTGATCGAAATAACCGGATATTTTCCCATATACTGCTCACAAACAGCCGGTTCCTTTGATATCTCTAATCCATCAAATAATGTCGGATCCGTCCCGACTTCGAAAAAGCTTTTCAGCATATCCATATTCAGGCTCTTTCCGAACCTCCGGGGCCTTGTAATCAGATTTACACTGCCTCTTGAATTTATCAAATCTCGAATGAAGCCTGTTTTGTCCACATAGTAGAAATCATCTTTTTTAAAGCTTTTAAAAAATTCAACCCCAATCGGAAGCTTTTTCTTTATTTTCATCCTAATCGACCTCAATTCAAAACAATCCGTCTCACTATTGACAGTATACCAACTTTACGAAGACGATTCAATGAAAAACACAAAAAAACTGCGGACAGCCCCCCTTTTTGGTTCTGTCCGCAATTGTATTTTTATGAAATACTGTAACTGTGAAGGTACTGAACAGTTACAAAATAACTATTTAAAAATCAACCTCTGTTCCGTAATATGTGCAGTTAAATAATTTCTCCATCGCCGCAGGATCGATCGCTCTCGGGTTGGAGCCTGTGCATGCATCGCCTACTGCACGCTCCGCAATTCCGGCAACCTTCTCCTTGAACTCGTCTTCATTGATACCGAAGTCCTTCAAGGTCTTAGGAATATTAAGCTTTACGTTAAACTCATCGATCTTTGCACACAGGCTGTTGATCAGTGCCTTCTCGGAATTTCCTGCAAGACCCATCCTGCGTGCAATCTCTGCATAACGGCTTGCTGCAGTCTTGTCATGCGCATTGTATTTAATAACATAGGGCAGATAAATTGCATTTGCGCAGCCGTGCGGGATGTGTCCGGTTGAGAATGCGGCTCCTGTCTTATGTGCCATAGAGTGTACGATACCAAGCAGTGCGTTGGAAAATGCCATACCCGCAAGACACTGTGCATAATGCATCTGTTCTCTTGCGTCCATATCACAGTTATAGGAAGCCGGCAGATAGTCAAGAACCATCTCGATCGCCTGAAGCGCCAGCGGATCCGTAAACGGACAATTAAGTGTAGATACATATGCCTCAATCGCATGTGTCAGTGCATCCATACCCGTATATGCAACCTGCTTTACAGGAAGTCCTGCTACAAGATCAGGATCAACGATTGCAACATCCGGTGTGATATTAAAGTCCGCAAGCGGATATTTTACGCCTGTCTGATAGTTTGTGATAACAGAAAATGCCGTTACCTCCGTAGCCGTGCCTGATGTGGTCGGAATTGCGGCAAATTTTGCTTTTGTACGAAGCTCCGGGAAATTAAACGGAATGCACAGATCCTCAAAGGTTGTCTCCGGATACTCATAAAATGCCCACATTGCCTTTGCAGCGTCGATCGGAGAACCTCCGCCCATGGATACGATCCAATCCGGCTCAAACTTACGCATAGCCTCCGCGCCCTTCATGACGGTCTCTACGGACGGATCTGGCTCAACACCTTCAAACAGCTCGACCTCCATGCCTGCTTCCTTAAGATAATTAACGGCTTTATCCAGAAAGCCCTGGCGTTTCATAGAACCGCCTCCAACAACAAGAATCGCCTTCTTACCCTTTAAATTCTTTAATTCCTCCAGGCATCCTTTTCCGTGATATACATCTCTTGGTAACGTAAATCTGCTCATTTTTTACATCTCCTCTTATTGATATTTTTTTAACATACTTTGATTATAATACTGTTAAATAATTAACGCAATATGGTATTAAAAAAAGATTGTATTTCTTTTCATACAATCTTTTTTATCTGAATTATTCTTCCTCAATCTCCAGCATGTAATTTCTGGTGGTTACGCTGCTTGTGCGCCCGCCCCCATTTACGAGGATCGCCTTGAACAATGTCTCGCCCTCCGGCATGTCAATAGGGCCGGTATATTTGGTGGAGGCCGTTGTCGGATCGTCCCCGGTCAGAGTATAATATGCCTCATATCCGTCCGGTACTTTTATTTCAATCTTCTGCGCCTGCTCATACTGCCCGGTGGACGGAGATACTGCCGGAGCGTCCTCAACCGGAAACTCAACGATATACGTTTTTTCTACCGGCAGGCTCGGGATTCCGCGCTCGTCGACAGCGATTGCCCGAATTACATTTTCCCCTTCCGCCAGCTGAATCGGCTCATTGTATTTCGTACTGGATATTGTCGGTTCTGATTTGTCGGTCGTATAGTAGATCGTGTTGCCTGAGGCGGTGATCTCTAACTGGTGGACTTCCTCAAGCACCTCACCCTCGTCCAGATCATATTCCGGCTCGTCAATGATATATTCCGAGAGCTTCTCACTTACACTTTCCGGAGCCTCGTCAAGCAGAAGCGGAATCTTCGCCTGCTGCCCGGAATCTATGCAGAATATAATGTAAGCCTCATAAAGATCCACATTATTTTTCTGCGCGTTGATTGCTCCGGTAAACAGCTCGTTGGCGTCTGAGAGCTGATCCTGTCTGACATATGTCTGAGCCAGCCCCGTATAGCCGTCTGCTTTCTTATCATCCTTTTCGATCGCCCGCCGGAAATAATTTTCTGCGCTTGCATACTCCTGATTTTTCAACGCCCGGTAGCCGCTGCCTATAATACCGCTGTAGGAATTCTGATACAGTGTGACGCATCCCGCTACAATCCCGATGACAAGTATCGCCAGTATCAGCAATACCTTCTGTCTCTTTTTACGCAGCAGCTCTTTCTTACGTTCTGCCTGACGGCGGCGCTTTTCCCGTTCATACAGCTCCCGGTCCGTCATATTACGTCCGGTGCTCGTATATCTTCCCGCGTTCATATTCCGGCCGGTGCCGGTATATCTTCCCGCACCCGTATTCCGGCCGGCGCCAGTATTTCTTCCTGCGCCTGTGTTCCGGCCGGTGCCGGTATTTCTTCTGGCGCCTGTATTTTGTCCTGTATTTCTACGCACATTCATGTTCTGAGAATTACCGGTACGCCCTCCGGGCGGCGTCCTTCTCTTTACATCGGCAGCAATATCATCTAAATAATCCGAATCCGTATCCTCGCTGTTTACACCGACCTTTATCTGGGCAGTAAGCATATCGTCAAGCGGATTATAATCCGGAACGATAAATACCTCTTCCCCGCATCTTCCGCAATATAATTCCCCTTCCGGTATTTCATGTCCACAATACCTGCACTTCATACTCACCCTAACCTCCTACACTATTCTGCTGCTAAAACACAATTACGCATCAGCATGGCGATGGTCATCGGTCCGACTCCCCCCGGAACCGGCGTAATATAAGCCGCCGTTTCCTTTACGGACTCGAAATCAACATCCCCGCACAGATGTCCGTCTTCCTTTCTGTGAATTCCGACATCGATCACTGCCGCTCCCTCTTTTACATATTCGGCCGTAATAAACATCGGCTTTCCCATCGCTACGATCAGAATATCTGCCCTCTTTGTTATTTCCTGTAGATTTTTGGTGCGTGAATGAACAACGGTAACCGTGCCGTTCTCTCTGAGAAGCAGAAGTGACATCGGTTTTCCTACAATATTACTGCGGCCGACAACCACGCATTCCTTTCCTTCAATCTCGATCCCGCTGTATTTAAGAAGCTTTATAACTCCCGCAGGCGTGCATGGAAGAAATCCTTTTTCTCCTATGCAGAGCCTTCCGACATTTTCCGGATGGAAACCGTCCACATCCTTTTCGGGAGAGATTGCTCTTATCACCTTGTCTTCCTCTATGTGTGCGGGAAGCGGAAGCTGTACCAGGATTCCCTGTATGCCGTCGTCCTGATTCATATCCTTAATGACCGCAAGAAGCTCCTCTTCTTTTGTCTCGTCAGGGAGCTTCTTTAATACCGATTTAATACCGACATATTCACAGGCTCTTTGTTTATTCCTGACATAAACCGAGGAAGCGGGATCCTCTCCCACCTGTACTACGGCAAGGCAGATTTTCCTGCCCTGTGCAAGAAGCTCCTCCACCTCGCCTTTTACCTCTTCCTTTATCTGTGCCGCAATTTTTTTTCCGTCTATCAGCCGTGCCATATCTTTCTCCTTAAAATAACCCTGTGATATTGCCTTCCTCGGATACGTCAATTCCGTTTGCAGCCGGAACCTTCGGAAGTCCGGGCATCGTCATGATCGCACCGGTAATGGCAACGATAAAGCCGGCGCCGGCGCTTACATATACCTCCCGGATCTTTACGTCAAAATCCGTCGGCCGTCCAAGCTTTGCCGCGTCGTCCGAAAGAGAATACTGTGTCTTTGCCATGCAGACAGGAAGCTCCTTAAAGCCCATTGCCTCGATCTTTGCAAGCTGTTTCTTTGCCGCCGGCTCGTATACGACGCCTCTTGCGCCGTAAATCTCCTTTGCCACCGTCTCGATCTTTTCCTCCAGGGAAAGGGAATCCTCATATAACGGACGGAAATGACTCTCCTTCGTCTCCAGAGTCTCCAGTACCTTCTGTGCCAGAGCAGTTCCGCCTTCGCCGCCCTTTGCCCATACCTCGGCCAGAGCAAATTCACAGCCCTTATCCTCACAGAATTTACGTACATATTCATATTCTGCCTGCGTGTCGGATACGAAGGAATTTAAGGTGACGACAACCGGAACACCATATTTCTGTATATTTTCTATATGCTTTTCAAGATTTACGATTCCTTTTGCAAGCGCCTCAAGATTCTCCTTTTCAAGCTCCGCGCGGGGAACTCCGCCGTTATATTTAAGTGCACGGACCGTTGCAACAAGAACAACCGCATCCGGAGCAAGCCCTGCCTTTCTGCACTTGATGTCAAAGAATTTTTCTGCGCCCAGATCTGCGCCGAAGCCTGCCTCCGTAATCGTAATATCGCTCATCTTAAGCGCCATCTTTGTAGCACGTACGCTGTTGCAGCCATGGGCAATATTTGCAAACGGCCCGCCGTGTACAAGCGCCGGCGTGTGCTCCAGAGTCTGTATGATATTCGGCTTGATGGCATCCTTTAAAAGCGCCGTCATAGCGCCCGTTGCCTGAAGGTCATCCGCCGTTACCGGATCGCCGTTAAAATTGTATGCAACCACGATCTTTCCGAGCCTGCGCTTTAAGTCATGAATATCATCTGACAGACAAAGGATCGCCATGATCTCTGATGCAACCGTAATTACAAAATGATCCTCACGCACCATTCCGTCCATTTTACTTCCAAGTCCTACGACAATATTCCTTAAGCTTCTGTCATTCATATCAAGGCAGCGTTTCCAGACAACCTGCCTCGGATCGATCTGAAGTGCGTTTCCCTGCTGAATATGATTATCAAGAAGCGCCGCGAGCAGATTATTCGCAGAGGTGATTGCATGAAAATCACCTGTAAAATGAAGATTAAGATCTTCCATCGGCACAACCTGAGAATAGCCGCCGCCCGCGGCGCCTCCCTTAATCCCAAAGCACGGACCGAGAGACGGCTCTCTGAGAGCGATAACCGCTCTTTGATTAAGCTTTGCCATTGCCTGGCCGAGACCTACGGTAACAGTAGTCTTTCCCTCTCCGGCCGGTGTAGGATTGATCGCAGTAACAAGAACAAGCTTTCCGTCCGGATTATCCTTGATTCTTTCCCAAAGCTCATCAGAAAGCTTCGCCTTATACTTTCCGTAAAATTCCAACTCCTCTTCCTTAATGCCTAACTTTACCGCCACCTCTTTAATATGCTGCATACTTGCTTCCTGTGCAATCTGAATATCTGTTTTCATTGGTCTCAAAATCTCCTTTCTCCCTGCTTTACTTTCCTACTCATTTGCAATATATTGTTCAAATTCCTCCGGCGTCATCAGAATCTTCCGGGGCTTCGTGCCTTCTTCTCCTCCCACGACCCCTGCTTCACACAGCTGGTCCATAACTCTGGCCGCCCTGTTAAAGCCGATCTTAAACGCTCGCTGCAGCATCCCGATGGATGCCTTTTCTTTCTCTATGATGAGGCGTCCTGCATCCTTAAAATACACGTCGCGTTCATCCCCTTCTGCCGGAGCCGCGCCCTGCGCTCCTACATTTGCCGTATTCACATGGGTTACGATCTCGTCGTCGTAAACGGCGTCTCCATTGTTATGTATCAGATAATCGACAACGGCCTGGACCTCCTTATCCGACACAAAGGATCCCTGGACTCTGGCCGGCTTCTGATAGCCCGCCGGATAAAATAGCATATCGCCCTTGCCGAGAAGCTTTTCTGCTCCGTTCATATCTATGATCGTTCTTGAGTCTACTCCCGAGGATACGGAAAATGCGATCCTTGAAGGCATATTCGCCTTGATCAGTCCGGTAATGACGTTGACAGACGGCCTCTGCGTCGCAAGCACAAGATGGATTCCCGCGGCTCTGGCAAGCTGTGCCAGACGGCAGATCGCTTCCTCCACCTCACCTGAGGCAACCATCATAAGATCAGCAAGCTCGTCCACGATAATGACGATCTGCGGCATAAGAAGAGGCCGCTCCTCCTCGGGCACCTTCATTTCCTTTACTTTATCATTATAGCCCTTCATATCCCTTACATTCTGCTCTGCAAATGCCTGATATCTCCGGGTCATTTCCGCCACGCCCCAGTTCAGCGCTCCGGCCGCCTTCTTCGGGTCCGTCACGACCGGGATCATCAGATGCGGGATACCGTTATACACACTCAGCTCAACCACCTTCGGGTCGATCATGATAAGCTTTACCTCCTCTGGCGTCGCCTTATAGAGGATGCTCATGATCAGTGTATTGATACAAACGGATTTACCCGAGCCGGTAGCACCTGCAATCAGCACGTGCGGCATCTTTGCAATATCCGCCACAACGGTTTTCCCTCCGATATCCTTTCCTGCGGCAAATGCTATCTTAGACGTACTGTTCTGAAATTCCTTTGATTCCAGCAAATCCCTTAACATCACCGGCGAGGTCTCTTTATTCGGAACCTCGATCCCTACCGCGGCCTTTCCGGGAATCGGAGCCTCAATACGGATGTCGGCCGCCGCCAGATTCAGCTTGATATCATCGGCAAGCCCCACGATCTTACTTACCTTTACACCCATCTCCGGCTGCAATTCATAACGCGTGACAGTCGGGCCGCAGCTTACATTCGTCACCGTCACATTCACTCCGAAGTTCTTGAGTGTCTGCTGCAGCTTCATCGCGGTTCCGCGCAGGCTGGCATCCGATTCTCCGCCGCCTTTGCCTCCCCTTTTTAAAAGAGAGAGAGGCGGCAGATGATATTCCTTTTTCGGCTTTTCCGCCTCCTTTGCCACGGATGCCTCCACTCTGGCCGTTTCCTCTTCTACGGATATATCCGGTGATTTTTTCTTTCTTTTTGAAGGCTCGGGCACTGTTTCCTGTACCGGAGCCGTTGCCGGCGTCTCTTCCTTCTCCACGTTCTTAAACGCATTGCCGGAATAAGTCGTATCTCCGTCACGGTTGATCACAAAGTCCGGCTCCTTAGAAGGCTGCGTCTCCTCCGCCTGCATATACTCTTTTGTTGCAGATCGGAAGAGCACACGTCTGAACTC
>CAQNVT010000030.1 GCA_948844705.1 uncultured Dorea sp. | reverse complement strand
TTACCGCTGCCGGTGAAAGCCTTGCCGACAGGCCCCCGATCTCAAGCGCTGATACGAGTCCAGAAATACCCGCGCCGATCAGGATGCCTATCACGCCTCCGATCCCGGAGATAATCGCAGATTCACATAAAAACTGTGCTACAATTGAGGATGTCCGGGCTCCGAGAGCTTTTCGTATCCCGATCTCCCTCGTTCTTTCTGTCACGGACACAAGCATGATATTCATGACCCCGATACCGCCCACCAGAAGCGATATCCCCGCGACAAAGGCGATAAAGGCCGTCACTGCGTCAAGCACGGTACCCATTGCATTCAGCATATCCTCTGTCTGCTGCTGCTTTATAAACAGATTCTCTCCGTCATTTTTATGTCTGGAATTCAAAAGCTGTATGGCGGCCTGAGCAACGGCATTTGCCTCCTCGCCTTCCGCAAGATAAAGAATGACCGACGAAAAGTTTTCCGGCTGCTCGCCCCAGCTCTCCGACACGGTATAGGGGACCTCTAAAATGACCGGCATCTCCATTCCGAAAAGCTTCATGGCCTCCTCATTTGCCGCCATAGTCTCCGGATCCCCGTCCCTTACTCCTGCTATGCGGAAGGTCTGTACGGTATCCTCGATCTCCATATCTATATCCATACCCACAACATCTATGTTTCCGAAAAGATACAATGCGCTTGCCTTATCAAGCACGCATACCGGCTCTGCGTTCAGCACATCCTCCTCCGTAAAATATTCTCCCCGTATTACCGGAAGATCATCCGGATTATAGGCCTCATCCGAAGTTGTCAATAGCGCATAGGCCTCAAAGTTTCCTTTTTTCGTCTCTGTCTTCCCTATGACCTGGGAAATGCTCGAGACGCCTCTGATCCGGTCGGCAAGCCCTGCCTTTAATGCCTGAATATCCTCCCAGGTAATGAGCTCCAGATTGGTCGTTTCCTCCGCATCCGTCATGACTGACACACTCTTTACGTCCCCTGTTGACATAACGTCTGCCTTAAGCCCGCTTCCGATCGAAATGATCGTAATCACGGAGGATATTCCGATAATGATGCCAAGCATCGTAAGGAAGGAGCGCCCCTTATTCTCCTTGATATTATAGAGAGCCATCTTTATATATTCGCCAAACTGTCCCATATTACTGCTCCTTAACCGCTGTCGCCTTCATTCCCTCGGTAATGCTTCCGCCGGTATCTGCCGCTACCTCATCCCCCTCTTTAAGGCCGCTCCTTACCTCGGCGCGGCTTGAGGATACTACGCCAAGCTCTACCGGCTGCTTCTTAACCGTCCCTTCTCTGATCACATATACGAAATCACCGGCTGCTTCTGTATTTACAACCTCGATCGGAAGAGACAGGACATTCTTTGCCTCCGCCACATTGATAGAAACCTTGGCGCCGACGCCGATATATACATCCTCATCCGGATTGGTAATATGCACCTTTGCCTTTATCACAGGATTTCCTTTCTCGTTCGGAAGAGCGATCCTGTCGACGGAATCAAGCTTCCCTTTATAGGTTTTCTTCCCGATCTTTACCTCTGCCGTGCTTCCTGCGATAAGATTGTCAAAATCTCCCGACGGCACCTCCAGGCTTACATATACATCCTTACTGCTTACCAGAGTAAATAATTCTCCTCCCTGAACCGCCGAGCTTCCCTCCACGGCCTGCACATTTGCAATAATTCCGTCAAATTCCGCCTTGATGCCTTCCTTACCCTTATTCAGTAATTCCTCCGTTGTGAGCGTTGTAAGCTCTGCCAGATTCTCCGACACCTGCATATTGCTCTGCTGCCCGCTCGTAAGACCGGTATCCGCCGCCGTACCGCTGCTGCCCTGAAGCTCACTCAAGCTTGAATTTAAGGAGTCCAGCTCCTGCCTTGCCGCGGAGAGCTCCTGCATGATCCCGGATGCATCCGAGGCCCCGACTTTTGAAAGCTCTTGTTCCATGGCGCGGTACTCCTGCTCCAGGGTACTGATATCGTTCGTTGCCTGCGCCGCCTTCTCTACGAGCTCCCTGGATTTCTGCTCGTAATCCGGTGCCTGCGCATCCAGATTGGCAAGCTCCCTGTCCGCGTTTTCCTTTTCGGCCTTACAGGTGCTCTGCGCATTGAGATTATCCTGCATCTTCTGCTGAAGCTCCGCCGTCTTTGCAGCGTTCTTCGCGGCATCCTCCGTTGCGGCTGCGGCAGCCTGTTCGAGCTGATTTATCTGGCTCTGTTTCTCACTGATCCTGTTCCTTAAGCCTGCTTCGGTATTCGCCGCCTGCTCCCTTGCCTGTGCGGCGCTCGCCGCCGCCCGGTTACTTTGTTCTACGGCGTCCTGATTCGCATATTTTGTCGATAATTCGTTAAGCTTTGACTGTTCATTATCTCTTTCAAGATTTGTCACATCAAAGGTGACCAGCATGTCGCCGGCCTTCACTGCCGTTCCGGTCTTTGCATTACATTTTGCGATCGGCGCGTTGACCGGGGAATAAAACACCTTTGTTCTCTCGCTCTCTACCGTCCCGGATGTATTATAGGTCTGTTTTACATCTCCCTTTTCCACGGTCACTGCCGAAATCGTACTTCCCGCACTGTCTGACGGACCAAGCTTCGTTATTCCCCAGATCACAACCGCCAGTGCCGCCAGAATCGGAATGATCGCCCAGCCCGGGAGCTTTTTTTTCGGAGGCTTTACACTCTCCGGTTCTTCATCCCTCAGCACATCAAGCTGCGCCTCTTCATTCTGTACTTCTTCATTCTGTATTCCTATATTCTTTGCTTTCTTTTTAAACATGCTTCTTATCCTCCCTGCGTAAACTGTATTCTTCTTCAATCCTGCCGTCCTTGATCCGGATGACCCGCTCTGCCTGCCCCGCGATGTCCGGGTCATGGGTAATCATAATGACGGTCTTGCCTGCCTCGTGAAGCCTTTTTAATATATTCAGAATCTCCGCTGTAGAATGAGAATCCAGATTTCCCGTCGGCTCATCTGCAAGAATGATCGGCGGCCTTGCCGCAATCGCCCTTGCAACTGCTACCCTCTGCTGCTGTCCTCCGGACATCTCCGCCGGCTTATGCTTCATACGCCTTTCCAGGCCTACCATCTCAAGAGCCCTTCTCGACACCTGCCTTCGCTCCTTTTTAGGAATACCGCGGTATATAAGGGGAAGCTCTACATTTCCAAGCGCGTCCAGATTCGCGATCAGATTAAAGCCCTGGAAGATAAACCCAATCTCTTTGTTCCTGATGTCCGACAGCTCATTATCTGTCATCTGCGAAATATCCTTTCCGTTCAGATAATATTTGCCGGAGGTGGGCGTATCCAGACATCCCAGCATATTCATAAGCGTTGACTTGCCGGAACCGGAATGTCCTATGATCGCCACGAATTCTCCCTCCCGGATATCAAGGCTCACCCCGTCCAGGGCACGTACCTCATCCTCTCCGGGATTGTATATTTTGTACATCTCCTGTATTCGTATTAATTCCTTCATGTCACTCCCTCTTTTTGTACTAATGTAATATTGTATTAATTACTTAATACAATATTACATTATGATGCGGGAGAATGCAAGAGCGAATTTGGAAATTTTTGCGTTTTATAATAAATTACATGTACTCAACCTCCATAAATAAAAAGATGTAAAATCCTCCTCATTTTGTCAAGCAATTTTTTGTTGAAAAATAAGGGTTTTTTACAGATAGATATCTGTGTATAAAGGGGAAGAATGAGCAGGGTTGATGGATTATCCATGGTATCGTGTACTGGATCAGCAGGAGAAGGGTAT
>CAQNVT010000029.1 GCA_948844705.1 uncultured Dorea sp. | reverse complement strand
TTTTTGAGGGGGTTCGTATGGAGGAAGGAGAGGACGGGGCCTGATGTCCGCAGTGCTACCGGCGCAGGTGTAAAGATCCCGGCAAGGCAGCCTCTCAGGTAGTCCTTTTGCAGTCTGTATTTCCGGAAATACAAATATTTTAATATGGTTCCAGGGAGAACAAAGGGGCCGTGCAGGATGCGCTGGAGTGCTGTCAGATTCTCTTTCCTGAGCCATATATTGTTACGTGAGGAATGGTACACCTTAAAAGAAGTGTACTTGCCGCCTGTAGTACCGCTTCCATAGTGGTATACGAAGGCTTCCGGGGATAAAACATTCTTATATCCGAGACGGCGCGCGCGGAAGCCCAGATTTACGTCTTCCAAATAGGCAAAGTATGCAGAAGGAAACAGCCCGGTCTTTTTAAGAAGATCACGCCGGTAAACTACGGCGCAGCCGCAGCAGGTAAAAACCTGCCGCAGGCTGCGCTTCGTGCAAAGACGGACAGACGGATCACCTCCGGCATGAGGAGACAGCCCCTGTCCGCGGCAGAATGCATAACCGAAAATTGTGTAGAAATCCCCGGCGGTGTCGGTTTTCCGGGGGGATTCCATATCCAGGATATGTGCTCCGGCGGAGAAGATATTCTTTTTCCTGGTAATGGTGTCCATAAGCCTGCAGATGCAGTCAGGTGCAAGCACGGTATCATTATTGAGAAGCATAACATAGGGACTTTCTGTATGCAGGATTCCCTCATTGGCAGCAGAGGCAAAGCCCATGTTGCATGGCATTTTGATGACGGAGACCTCGGGATATTTGTCGGATAACAGGAAAATACTGTCATCCGAGGAGCCGTTATCTATGACCGTAACGGAAAAGTCCGTATAACTTTGTGTTCTTAAGGAATCAAGGCATGCGGGAAGAAACCGGCGGCCGTTGTAATTTGGAATAATTATATCAAGTTTCATAGTGATTTTTCCTTTAAAATGATTTATCATTATTGTAACAGAGAGAGAAGAAAAGGGCTACGGGAAGGAGAAAGAAAATGAAAAGCAATACGAGAATACTGATAATCGGGATATTGGCGATCGTTCTTACGGCCGGAGCTGCGGTCGGCATGTACGCAAACAGCAGACTTTCCAAAGTAGAGCGGGTGGAGATAGATGAGGAAGAGCTTCAGATTTCGGAGGAGCTGGATGAGGAGCTTAAGGATGAATATTTGAATGTAGCGGTCTTTGGCGTGGATATTAAGGATGGGGAAAGTGATGCGGTTTATGTTGCGAGCCTTAACAGGACGACGAAGGAGGTTCGGCTCCTGCCGGTTTACGGAAATACGCTGATGGCGCACGGCAGCGAGACACTCAGGATGAAGGAGGCATACGCTGACGGCGGGGCGGAGGAAGCGATTGCGGTTTTAAATGAGAACCTTGAGTTAAATATTAAGGATTATGTGTCGGTTAATTTTGAGGCGATGGTGGATATGATTGATATTTTGGGAGGAATAGAGCTTGACATAACAGAGGAGGAGATTCCCCATGTAAACGGCTATGCACAGGATATTGCCGGATGGCTTGGAAAAGAGGAAAAGGAGATCCGGTCGGCAGGTTCCCAGCTCCTTGACGGGATACAGGCGACAGGCTACTGCCGCATACGCGTAACCGACGGGGGTGACGTGAAGCGGGGAAGCAGGCAGCAGGAGGTTATTAATAAAATGATGGAAAAGTTGAAGGATGCCGGTTTTTCCCAGCTGGATCAGATTATCGACGTGGTATTTCCGCAGGTAGAGACAAGCTTTGACAAAAGCGAGATGGTTTCCTACGGAAAGGATGCCGCCGCTTATTCGCTTACGATCCTCCCTGCATTTCCAAGGGAAATAAAGGAGCAGGTAAGGAAGCCGGAGGAAGAAGGTGTACAGTTTACGGATTATGAAGAGATCGTGGAGGGCATAAGCTTCGAAAAAGACGTAGCCGATGTGCATGATGAGCTGTTTTAGGGGTGCTTGACATCTTTAAGAAAAAACTTCACAATGAAGGAAAAGAAAAATCAAAGGAAAGGAACGACAACAATGAGCTTTGCGCATTTGCATGTCCATACGGAATACAGTCTTCTGGACGGCTCCAATAAAATAAAGGAGTGCGTCTCCAGAGTAAAAGAGCTGGGGATGAACAGTGTGGCGATCACGGACCATGGCTGCATGTTCGGCGTGATCGATTTTTACAAGGCGGCGAAGGCGGCGGGGATCCGGCCGGTGCTTGGCTGTGAGGTGTATGTAGCTCCCGGCTCCAGATTTGATAAAGAGGCGGCAGGAAGCGGGGATGACAGATATTATCACCTCGTTCTTCTTGCGGAAAATAACGAGGGCTACCAGAACCTTGTAAAGATCGTCTCCAGGGGCTATACAGAAGGCTACTATTATAAGCCCCGTGTGGATATGGAGCTGCTCAGAGAATACCATGAGGGGCTCATCGCCTTAAGTGCGTGTCTTGCAGGAGAGGTGCAGAAGAATATCACCCGCGGCATGTATGCGGAAGGCAGGGCGGCGGCCCTTCGTTATGAGGAAATATTCGGAAAGGGGAACTTCTTTTTAGAGCTTCAGGATCACGGGATCCCGCAGCAACAGATGGTAAACCAGTCGCTGCTTCGGATGTCCCAGGAGACCGGGATAGAGCTTGTGGCGACCAATGACGTGCATTATACCTGCGCAGAGGATGAAAAACCCCACGATATCCTGCTCTGTCTCCAGACAGGCAAGAAGCTTGCCGACGAGGACCGCATGCGTTATGAGGGCGGCCAGTACTATATCAAGTCCGAGGAGGAGATGAGGAGCCTCTTCCCTTATGCGCTGCAGGCGCTTGAAAATACGCAGAAAATCGCTGACCGGTGCAGTGTAGAGATTGAATTCGGCGTGACAAAGCTTCCGAAATACGACGTGCCGGAGGGCTACACTTCCTGGGAATATCTGAATAAATTATGCTATGAGGGCCTGGAAAAACGCTATCCGGACCCGTCGCAGGAGCTGAGAGACCGTCTTGAATACGAGCTTTCGGTCATCCGGTCCATGGGCTATGTGGATTATTTCCTGATCGTGTGGGATTTTATCAAATATGCGAAGGACAACGGGATCATGGTGGGGCCGGGAAGGGGCTCCGCGGCGGGAAGAAGATACGGTATCCGGCAACGGAACGGCCGGAGCGGAGGGAGACGGATTGGCCGGAGCCTCCAGGACGGAAGAAGACACGGTG
>CAQNVT010000028.1 GCA_948844705.1 uncultured Dorea sp. | reverse complement strand
ACACGACGCTCTTCCGATCTCCTCTTCTGACTATGGTGCCGACCATCTACGCGTTTTGGCTTAGCATACAGAGCTATAATCTGGCAAAGCCGACACAGCACAAATTTATTCTTTTGAAAAATTATATGAGTGTGATCACGGACAGCCGGTTTCTGGGAGCGCTCGGAACGACGGCAAAATTTACCGTATGCAGCCTTGCGGTTGAGCTTGTGCTGGGAATGCTGATTGCAAACTGCCTTGCAAAAAAGATATACGGAAAAGAACTGGTACAGATTATTATTATGCTTCCGATGATTATGACGCCGGTTGTAGTAGGCCTGATCTGGAAAATGTTTTATGATGCGGAGTTCGGTGTTATCAGCTATTACATCAGCGCGGTGACAGGAAAGGCCCCGAATATCCTTGGAGCCAGTACGAGCTCCCTGGCGGGACTGATCATCGTCGATGTCTGGGAGTGGACGCCGTATGTTGCGTTAATTCTGCTTGCCGGGATTCAGTCGCTTCCTATGGAGCCTTATGAGGCGGTAAAGGTGGACGGAGCCAGTGCGTTCCAGACGTTCCGCTATCTTACACTTCCGCTTCTTAAGCCGGCTATAGCGGTGGCGGTCCTGTTTCGGTTTATGGATTTGTTTAAATGGATGGATACCATCTATATCATGACCGGCGGCGGCCCGGGAACTTCAACAGAGACTCTGAGCTATTATGCATACATGAATAATTTTAAGTTTCTGGAAGTGGGGTATGCGGCGGCAATGTGTATTGTAATGCTGCTGATCGTATTATTTATCTGTAATACGATAGGAAAGAAACTATTGCTTAAGGAGGAAGGATAATGGGGCTGAAGGCAAAAAACAGATTGACGACCATAGTAAGTAACATATTTATCTGGTGCTGTGCTTTTATGTGTGCTTATCCGATCTTCTGGATGATAACGACGGCATTTAAGGACAGGATCGATGCATTTACAGTTCCGCCTGCCTATATATTTAAACCGCATCTGGATAATTTCGTATCAGTGTTGTCCTCGGGAAATTTTATGAGCGCGTATAAAAACAGCCTGATCATATCAGTCAGTACCTGTCTTCTGGCGCTGCTTCTTGGAATTCCGATGGCATATGCGCTTGCGCGGTTTAAAGTGCCGAACAAGCAGGGAACTATGATGTGGCTGCTGTCTACGAAGATGGCTCCGGCAATACTGATTGCGGTTCCTTATTATATGATCTATCAGAAGATCGGGCTTATGGGAACGTATATCGGCATGATCGTGGTATATCTGATTTTTAATCTGGCATTTACAGTGTGGATGCTTAAAGGATTTATAGAAAGTGTTCCGGTGGAATTAAACGAGGCCGCCCGCGTGGACGGAGCAACGAGATTAAGCGCCTTTTTCAAGGTGGAGGCTCCGCTTATGAAAGGCGGAATAGCGGCCACGGCGATTCTATGCTTTATTACTGTGTGGAACGAGTTTCTGCTTGCCCTTGTCCTGACTTCTTTTAAGACACAGACAACGCCGGTGGCAATCCAGAATTTTATATCATTCGAGGGAATACGCTGGGGTGAGATCGCCGCCGCGGGCGTACTGGTAGCGGCTCCGGCAGTTATTCTGGGAGTGGCCGTAAGGAAATACCTGATTACAGGACTGACAATGGGCGCAGTAAAATAAAAGCTTCTGTGAACAGAGTAAGCAATAATAAATGAAACCAGGAGGAGATATTGATGTTAAGTGTATTGTTAAATAAACCAGAAGAGTTAGTCTTTCGCGACATAGAGAAGCCGGTTCCCGGGAAGGGCGAGGTACTTATCAAAGTAAAACGAATGGGAATCTGCGGCTCGGACATTCACGCCTATTATGGGAAACACCCGACGGTGTATCTGCCTGTCGTACAGGGGCATGAATTTTCCGGTACGGTAGAAGCCCTGGGAGAAGGAGCCGGGGGATTTGAGATCGGACAGGCTGTTACGGCAAGGCCTCAGTATACATGCGGGGAATGTTATCATTGCAGGAGCGGTCATGAGAATATCTGTCATAACCTCAAGGTGATCGGCTGTAACGGGAGCGTGCCGGGGGCAGCCCAGGAATACATTCCTATGAGATCGAAGCTTGTGTTCGGGCTGCCGGAGGGGATGGACTTTGACGACGGCGCGATGGTAGAGCCGGTAGCCGTTGCGGTAGCGGCAGTAAAGAGCTTTTCCGAAAGCGTAGAGGGTAAGAATATATTGGTGCTGGGCGCGGGAACGATTGGGAATCTGACGGCGCAGGCGGCAAAAGGAATGGGAGCAAAGGCCGTCATGATATCGGATCTGTGCGATGAAAAGCTTGAGATTGCGAAACAGTGCGGAATCGACTATACCGTAAATACTTCCAGGGAAGATATTGTAAAAGCAGCAGAAGAAGCATTCGGCAAAGACGGCCTGGACGGAGCGCTGGAATGTGTGGGAATCGAGGCAACCATTAATGATGCGATCAGGGCGTGCCGCAAGAGGGACGAGATCATCGTTGTGGGTGTCTATGGAAAGAATCCGGCTATTGACATGATCAATGTACAGGAGAAGGAATTAAAGCTGATCGGTACATTGATGTATCTGGAAGAGGATTATTATGATGCTATCCGCCTGATCTCCGAGAAAAAGATCCATCTTAATCCGTTGAAGACGATTCATTTTAAGCTGAATGAAATGAAGGAAGCTTACACCTATATAGAGAATAACAAGGAGACGTCTATGAAGGTCCTGATAGATGTCTGTGAATAAGAAAGGGATAGAGATGTCTGATATTCTATGTGTAGGACAGATGGTCGTCGATATACTGGTTCAGAATGTGGATGAGGTGGATTTCAATGTAGATACAAAACGGGTGGATCAGATATTAATGCAGAACGGCGGCGACTGTCTGAATACGGTGATTGATCTCAAAAAGCTGGGAGCGGATGTGGGAGTTTCCGGAGTGCTGGGAAGAGACCCGATGGGAGAGTTTTTATACGGGATATTGAAGGAAAATTGCATTGATACGGGAGGGATCTGTTTTGATGATTCCAGCAAGACGTCAAGCGTGGTAGGATTGATCAATAAGAGCGGCGAACGGGTCTTCCTGTATTACGGAGGTTCAAACGATGCTCTGACCTTTGAGAAGGTGGACGGCCGGATGGTTGAAAACGCCCGGATCGTCCATGTGGGAGGTACATACATGCTTCCCGGATTTGACGGGGAAGGTGCAAGGAAGCTGTTCTCCCTTGCTCATAAGACAGGGGCGTTTACCACGATGGATGTGACCTGGGATACGACGGGGAGATGGCTTGAGACAATAAAGCCCTGTCTTTCGGAGCTGGATCTTTTTGTACCCAGCATCAATGAGGCAAAAGAAATCTGCGGCACAGAGGACGAGCGGGAGATAGCAGCTTTTTTAAAGGACCGGGGTGTAAAAAATGTAATGGTAAAGCTTGGCGGGAGAGGGTGCTATGTAGATGCATTCGGCAGGCAGTACTACCAGAAGGCTTACAAGGTTCCGGTAGTGGATACGACAGGAGCAGGTGATTCCTTTGTGGCAGGTGTTTTATATGGCCTGAGCCAGAGGTGGGAGCCAGAGGCGATCACTAGATTTGCAGCGGCTGTCAGTGCCCACTGCATCCAGAAGCTTGGGGCGACTGCCGGTGTTCCTTCCTATGACAGCGTGATAGATTTTATGAAAAATGCGGAATAATAAAAAAATTATGAGGTGAAATTATGGATGGCTTAACATTAAAAAAATTACTGAAAAAGGCAGACGAAGGCGGATATGCGATCCCTTCTTTTAACTATTCGGATATATGGGATTTTATGGCAATTGTAGAGGCGGCGGAAGAGGAGGAGGCGCCGATTATGATCGCGTCAAATCCGCTGGTTGTAAAAGCGATCGGGGCCGATTGCTGCGGTGCATTCGGGGCGGCGGCAATGGCCAGGGCGAAGGTTCCGCTTGTACATCACCTGGACCATTCGTTTTCCGTGGAAATGTGCGGTGACTGTATCAATCATCATTATCCGTCTGTTATGATCGATGCGTCAAAATATGATCTGGAGACGAACATTAAGTATGTCAATGAGGTGATGGCGCTTGCAAAGCCTTATAATGTACATGTAGAGGCGGAGGTAGGAAAGATTAAAGGCAAAGGAATAGAGGGAGATTTTGAAGGAGGAGATTTTCTCGTACAGGTGGAGGATGCGGTGGAACTTGTAAAACAGACAAATGTAGATTCACTTGCAGTGGGGATCGGCTCCGCCCACGGATTTTACAAAGGAAAGCCGCAGCTCAATTTCGAAAGGCTCGAGCAGGTAAACAGAGCCATTGATACTCCGCTTGTGCTGCATGGCGGAACCGGGATCCCGCGGGAAGACGTGCAGAAGGCAATCAAGCTTGGAATCAATAAGATGAATGTGGGAACGATTATTCACTGCACCTATATGAACAGTGTCCGTGCAGAGCTTAACCGTGTGGGTGACAATGCTTATACATTAGATGTAATGGCAGCGGTAAAAGAAAATATTAAAAACGTTGTAAAGGAATGGATTCATACCTGTATGGCGAATGGCAGGGCCTGACACCTGTTGTACCGGAGTATGTAAGACGAGGAGGATATTTGATGAAAGCATTCTTTATTGAAGACGTGAGAAAAACCAGTGTAAAGGAAATTCCGGTGCCGGTGCCGGAGGCAGATGAGGTACTTATAAAGGTTATGGCGGTCGGAGTGTGCGGTACGGATGCACATCTATATCTGGGTGATTACGAAAATCCGTATCCCGTGATTCCCGGACATGAATATGCCGGAATTGTGGAGGCCGTCGGAGAGCGGGTGAAGAACTTTAAACCGGGGCAGCGAGTGGCGGCGGACCCGAATATTTACTGTGAGTCCTGTGACAATTGCAAGCAGAACCGGCAAAATTACTGCCTGGATTACAAAGGGCTGGGAAATCAGGTTCCGGGGGCATTCCAACAGTATATGAAGATCCCGGAGCGCTGCGTATACGATATAGGAGACCTGGATTTTACAACGGCTTCGATGATTGAACCGTTGGCGTGCGTCCTTCACGGGCATGACCGGGCCAGACCGAATTTTGCGGATCGTGTCCTGATTCTCGGTTCAGGCGCCATAGGTCTGATGCATCTGCAGGTGTGTAAGAATGACGGGGCACAGATGGTTGCGGTGGCGGTGTTGCTGTAGTTTAGGCTGCCGATCATGCGCGTGGAGTTGTTT
>CAQNVT010000027.1 GCA_948844705.1 uncultured Dorea sp. | reverse complement strand
TCACTGTTTTTTTGTCCTTTTGCACCCTTCTTCCCGGAGCGGCCTGTACAAAGAGACGATGTGCGTCCTGCGGCGACAACGATTTCCCGGCTGTCTGCCGGTATATATTTAAACGTATGGCGTCTACCATATCAGTTTCTCCGTTTTTTTCCAGCAGATGCATCAGAAATTCCAGATTCTGATCCATGACAGAACTAAGTTTTTGATAAATGCTTTACCTGCAGCATAAGCTATTACCTCCTTAAACCTTCCTTAAGGCAAATTATAGAGGATTCGCTGCCGTGCCGCATCAAGGCAAATGTCATGTTTGACATTGATTTTGTAAAGTTTGTATTTTAATATCCCGGACGCATTTACAAAAACAGATTTCTTCTGTAAAATAACTTTGACCTGACATATAATCCATCGGAAAAGGAGAGACCACCTATGATCAACATCGGAATCTGTGATGACGAAGCTCCTATGCGGAAGCTTCTCCGCCTGCCTCTGGAGCAGAAGCTGCAGCTTTTAGGAGAAGACTACCGGATATTTGAATATGACTCCGGCGAAGCACTGGTCGGCCGGGCGGAATCGGAATGGCTGGATATCCTGTTTCTGGATATAGAGATGAAGGACCTAAACGGCATGGAGACCGCCAGACACCTAAGAAAGCGCGATGCCCGGACACTCCTGATCTTTGTGACGGCATATCCGGATTTTGTCTTTCAGGGCTATGAGGTTCATGCCTTTCACTATATTTTAAAGCCCTATGACGAGAGAAAGATTCAGAGAGTTCTTGCACAGGCGCTGGATGAGCTTGGAAAAAAGAGGGAGCAGTATTTCTCTCTGGAACAAAAATCCGGAACGATAAAGATTCCCATGCAGAAAATACTTGCCTTCTCCAGTGACAAAAGAAAGATTATCCTCTCACTGTCAGACGGAAGCCTGCTTGATTTCTACGGGAAGCTTGACGATGTAAAGAAGACGCTGCCGGATTATTTTGTCCGCTGCCACAACCGCCATCTGGTAAACTTAAATTTTGTCACCGCCCTTGAAAAAGACAGCTGTACCCTGGGAACAAAGGTCTTCCCTGTAAGCCGGGCCTGCCGCCAGCCCCTGGAGATCGCCTTTGCGCGTCTTCTTCTTGAGTAAAATTTTAAGGAGCCTGTCATGAATATTATAACCTGTATCACCACACTGGAGCAGCTTGTACAGGGCTTTCTTATTTTCCGTATCCTTCCCCTGTTTGCATTAAAACGAGACGGGAAGCTCTGGGATATTATCATTTATATATCCTGTACCACCTGTGCCAATATGATTATTTTTCCAAATGATTTTTTTAATATAACCATAGATTTTCTCTGGTTTACCGCCTTAATGCTGATTGCCTTTAAGGGGAGCGCCTGGCAGAAGCTGGCCGCCGTTGCCGTCCTCTATCCGCTTATCATAAGCCAGAACTTCCTTGTCATGGATATATTCGGGGTGATCGGATATCGGCTGGGATGGACGAAAACCATAGATCTGTTCTGCACCATAGCCGATCCTGTCCTGCATCTGCTGATCTGGTACAGTATTTATAAGCTTTTTGAAAAGTATCTGAAGGAAGCGCAGAAGCTCTTTGACGATAAGATCTGGATGCTTCTGGATATGATCTGTCTGGCTTCCTTTGTCTGTATTACCACCTGTATCTACTTTTCACCGAAACAGACCTGGAAAATATGGCCTGCCGCCTTCTCATGCTTTGCGACCAACTCAGGCTGCATCATCCTTGCAAAATATTTTGTTACAGGCATCAAACAGGATCTGGAAAGAAGAAATCTGATATTAAAGAAAAGCTATTATGAGGAGCTGGAACAGAACCAAACTGAGATTAGAAGGCTCCGCCATGATATGAATAACCATTTAAGTACGATACAATCTCTGTTCCTCGCAGGAAATCAGGATGAGGCAAAGGACTACTTAAAAGAAATTGAAGAGGAGCTCACGGTACGAAACCGTGTATTCTGCAAAAACAGCATCGTCAACGCCGTCCTCAATTCCAAGTATAATCTGGCGCTTAAGCAAGGCATCGACTGCTTCTTCCACATTGAGCTGGACAAGCTGACCGGCATCGATGCCATCAGTCTCTGCTGCCTTTTTTCAAATACTCTGGACAATGCCATTGAAGCCTCCTTAAAAATTCCGGATCCAAAAGACCGGCAGATGTCTGTAAAAGCCCGGGTGACCGAACAGGGCTATTTTACCTATGAGATCAAAAATGCGAAGAATAACCGCATCACCGAGCAGAACGGACAGATGAAATCCGACAAGGAGGACGGCGCCTCCCACGGCTTCGGCCTTACGAATGTACGGGAAATGGTAGAAAAATATAACGGGACTCTGGACATTTCTTATACCGAGGATACCTTTACCGTAACCGTCCTGATCCGGAATGCATAGGCTCCGCAAAAACTCTTAATCATACAGCATTCTTCTGACCGCGCCCCTTAGCTTCACCGCCGCGCTTACTGCCGCCGCACAAAGAACCGCATCCGGCCCTGCCGTGAGCAAAAAGCAGTTAAACAGAAGGATCTGCCAGGTAACCTCTCCGGATATCAGAAAACGGCAGACAAGGAAATAATACAGGATTCCGAATCCGTAATAGATCAACAGGCCTGCCAGCGAGATCGCAAGCATCCTGCCGAACCGAAGGGAGCGGGACCGCCCGCACAGCCCCGCCATCGCATATGCCGCAGCAGCAAAGCCCAGCAGATACCCGAAGGTCGGACGGAGCAGGTAGGACGGCCCGCCTCCCGATGCAAATACCGGCACTCCCGCAAGCCCGATCAGAAGATATATCCCAACACTCATCCCCGCAAGTCTTTTATTCAAAAGAAGCCCTGCAAGCAGCACAAAGAACCACTGCAATGTAAAATGCATTGGCAGTGGTTCCGTCGGCAGTGTTATCCTGATAAATGCACCTGCGGCGATCAGCGCCGCAAACAGGCCGCCTGCTGTAAGCTCGCGGACAGATAAAAACTGGCTTTCCTTCGCCATGTCCAAAACCTCTCCTTCGTCTGGAACTTAGCTTACAACATATTGGCATCTAATGCAAGACAAAGGTTCTGATTATTCTACACCTTTTGTCTCTATGATGAACTTCGTGCTTCCCTTTGCACCGTCCCTGATTCCTGCAAAGGACGTATAGCTCTGTCCAAGCCCGCTCATAGCCTCAAGTCTTGCGGTTACATTTTTGATATCCCCGTTAAATACCTCTGTGAGCTTATCGATACCGGAGGTCTTAAACTCAGACATACCGTCTGCCAGAGTTTTATTTCCCGCCGCCAGGGTATTTGCACCGTCCGCCAGCTGTCCGGTTCCGGAAATAAGCTGCGCACCGCCCTGTTTTAACTGCGCGGTTCCGGATGTGAGAAGGCCGCTGGAGGCATTTAAGGTCGCTGCGCCGTCCGCGAGAGACTGTGCGCCGTTCGCAAGGCTTCCCGTTCCGTTCACAAGATCCATGCTTCCGGAGGATAAGTTTCCAAGGCCGGTTTCAAGAGCGCCGGCACCAGCCTTAAGCCGATTAAAACCAGCGGCAAGCTCCGGTGACGGGTTGTTAAGAGAGTCTGAGATCGCCGTCTGGATTCCTGTGATACCGTTCTTAGCCATTGTAATATATTCCTGAGGTGTACTCGGCATACCTGCCTGTGTTACAACTGCCTCCTGATTGGCATTTGCCTCTTCAACTGCTGCCGCAATTGCTGTACTTACCGCCGCCTGCTGTTCTGGTGTCAGATCCTGAGGAACATATGACATAGAATTTGCAACAATTGTATCCGTTGATTCTGTAGGTACAGTTTCTGCACTGATACCGTTTCCTCCTCCAGACGTATTAAGCATGCCAAGGGCGGCATCCAATGCATTGTTCACGCTGTTCAAATTAGTTGAGACATTTGTCATAGCTCCAGCCATAGCTTCGGTAACCTGTTGTTCCGCACTCTGAATTCCGGCATTAAGCTCCTGCGCACCTGTATACGCCGTTCCGATCCCTGCCTGCAGGCTTTTTGCTCCGTCGTTAACGCTCCACGCACCGGACGCCACCTCTGTACTTCCCGCAGCAATACTGTTCACGCCTCCTGTATACTCATTTACGCCGGCCGCAAGTGTATCCACTCCGGCGATCAGCTCCGAACCCTTGTCATTTAACGTATTAACTCCGTCTGCAAGAGTCTGCGCACCGTCCGAAGCTTCCTTTGAGCCGTCCACCAGCTGCTTTGCCGCATCATCAAGCTCATTGATGGAATCCTCAAAGCTGTCAAAATCATTTACCTTATCAAAGCCAAGCTTATCGATTACATCTGCGGACGCCACCGTCATAGTCGGCCCTATGCTTGCATTCTTTACGTCCGCCGTGATTGTTACGCTCTCCGGAATATCCACGTCTACCTCTGCCTCGTCAAGCTTTAAATTCTCCTTAAGCCCCGGGAATGCCAGCCCGACCACAATATCCCTGTCCGCATCGGAAATGATTTTTCCGTTGTCTACCTTTACATTTTTATATTCCTCCGTCGGAAGCATCAGCGCCGTTACCATGGTAAACGGTGTATACAGCTCCGTATCCTCTCCGTTTACGGATACCTTCTCCTTCGATTTATTCACATAATCGATATGGATCTCTACCTTTCCGTCCCTGCCCTTAAGCTCCTCTGCCGAAATATCCTTACCGTCAAGCTTATAGGAAACCTTCACCTCTACCGGGAGCTCCTTGTCTGTCGTACCCTGATAATAGATATCCTCGCCCTCGGACTTCCAGGTAAGCTCTCCGGATTTTCCTTCCGTAAATTCCTCCTCTCCCTTGATATTCTGGATATCCTTAAGCTCCGACAGATCAGAAACCGGGCCGTTTCCCGTATTCTTAAGCCATTCTGTAACCGTCGTCTCTTCCGTCCTGCCCGCCGCATCTGCCTTTACATATACGGCCTCCTCCTTATAAAACTCATCCGTTTCCCCGGCATCGCTGTCCTCTAATACCTTCTCGGCCGTCTCCTTTAATTCTTCCTTGTCCTCCTCGGCATAGACCGTAATCTCCGCCTCCTTATTACGATATTCATAGGCGCCTACGCATCCCGCACCTACAACAACCGCCATAGAACCTGCCAGCATTCTTTTTACAATCTGATTTTTCATAAAAATTACTCCTTTCCTGCTATTTGCTTCATTTGAAAATCTTTACTTGTCTTTACGATTACCCTGTCAAATATCATAAACATGGACGGCAGAACGAATACTACCACCAGCATACTGATGATTGCGCCTCTTGCCATCAGGATACACAGAGAACTGATCATGTCGATATTGGAATAAAAGCCTACGCCGATCGTCGCTGCAAAAAAGCTTAAGGCACTTACGATAACAGATTGTGCCGAAGCC
>CAQNVT010000026.1 GCA_948844705.1 uncultured Dorea sp. | reverse complement strand
GCATCGGCATATTCAGCCGGAGTAGCAGCCACATCAGGTGTGAAATGGCGGAACGCTGCGTCGGTCGATGTCTTGCGCACACCGCCGTCCTTGGTCTTGAAAAGCACGGTATAGCGCCCACCGCCGTCATGACGTATCACCGGAGCGAGACACCCCTTGACAGACATTCGCGGATAGTCCTGCGGGCGCCATGTGACAAGGTCTGCCGACCAAGCCACGGCAAAGCACGGTGAATAGTCGTTCACCTGAAACACAACGGCATAGCCACCACTCTCCAAACGGGTAATAAACGGTGAATACATCCGTTTTTCCGCCCCCCAACGCGAATAATCGGAAGAGAAAAGCTGTCCGATCTCAAGGATTGTATTTTCATCATCTATCTTCCAGACCTGTTGGCGCACCTGATCCTCCGTAGTGAAATCATAGAGAGGCTCTGTCTGTTTTACGGTATCCAGAATATGATTCAGGCGGGCATGTTTGTGACAGGTAAGAAAGATAGGCCCGGTCTGTGCGCTTAAGGCATCTACGTGGCGTATCCGGTCCAGCTCCTTGTCCTCCCGGGTGTTTTCATGCTTTTTTATCCGGTTTTCCAGATAATCGTCGATGGACGCACAGCCGACAAGCCCGGTCTGGGTCCGGTTATCCATGGTAAGTGCATAAATATAGTAGCAGGGTGCGCTGTCCTGAATGAAGAGCCCGTCAGAGCGCATGGATGAAAAAAGCTCCTGTGCCTTATCGTATACAATCTGGGAGTACATGTCTGTGCTTTCCGGAAGCTGAGTCTCTGCCCGGTCGATTCGAAGGAATGACAGAGGTCGTGACTTTACAGCCTCCCGCGCCTCACTGCGGGTATATACATCATAGGGAAGTGCGGCGATGGAGGATGCAAGCTCCTTTTTGGGGCGCACCGCCCGAAAGGGTCGAATGACAGTCATAGGTGACAGCTCCTTTTTTAAATTTTTGTTTTATTATAACCGAAGTTTATGGAAAGTGGAAGAGATAAATGACTGTGACCAGGCATAAAATGAAGAAAAGTTACTGCTTATAAATGAGAGAAGGAAAGCTATGAAGGAAAAGAACAGAGCGGCATTATATCTTCGCTTGTCCAAGGAGGATCAGGATAAATTAAATAAAGGCGACGACAGCGCCAGTATCAAAAACCAGCGGCTTCTTCTTACAGACTATGCGCTTGAAAAGAATTTTCAGATTGTCGAAGTATATTCGGATGACGACGAGAGCGGACTTTACGATACGAGACCGGAATTTGAACGTATGCTGACGGATGCCAGGCTTGACCGGTTTGATGTGGTGATCGCCAAATCCCAATCCAGGTTTTCCCGCAGCATGGAGCATATAGAAAAATATCTGCACCATGATTTCCCGAATCTGGGGATCCGCTTTATCGGAGTTGTAGACGGGGCAGATACGTTTAACCTTGGAAATAAAAAATCCCGCCAAATCAACGGCCTGGTCAATGAATGGTACTGTGAGGATCTGTCCGGCAATATACGGAGTGCATTCAGGGCAAAGATGAGAGCCGGGCAGTATCTGGGCGCGTCCTGTCCATACGGCTATATAAAGGATCCGGAAAACCACAACCATCTGGTCATAGACGAATATGCGGCAGATGTAGTCCGCAGAATCTATCGGCTCTATTTGAAAGGGTACGGAAAGGCGAAGATCGGAAGGATACTTACAGAGGAAGGAATATTGATTCCTTCGAGATATAAAAGAGAGGTTCTGGGTATCAATTACCGTAATTCCCATGAGCTTAAGACGACAACGGCCTGGTCATATCAGACGGTACATACGATATTAAATAATGAGGTTTATATAGGAAATGTAGTCCAGAATAAATACAATAATCTCTCATATAAGGATAAAAGACATGTAAAACAGCCCGAGGACAGATGGATCCGGGTTGTCGGTATGCATGAGGAGATCATCCCGCCGGATATTTTTAAGAAGGTGCAGGAAAGGCAGAAAATACGCACCAGAACGGTCAGAAGCAGCGGTGAGGCCGCCCTGTTCTCCGGGATTCTTTACTGCGCGGACTGCAAGCATGCCATGGTGAGAATGTATGAACGGAGGGGAGAGCATCGGTTCACGGGGTATTACTGTAAAACCTATAAGACACAGGGAAAAAAGCTCTGTACAAGCCATGCCGTAAATTATGAGCAGCTGAAGGATACCGTGTTATCTGCTCTTAAAAAGGAAGCCGGAAAAATACTGACACCGGAGGATATTACTTATCTGAGGCAAATAAGACGGGAGAACAGCGAGGCAGAGAAGATCCAGACGAGGATTCGCCGCACGGAAAATGAGGTTTTACGCAGGGAAACTTACAAAAAAAGGACTTATCGGAATTATATGGAGGAAATGATCTCGGAAGAAGAATACGTGTCCTACATACAAGAATTTGAAGAGGAAATCAGTGAATTAAAGAAGCGGCTCGCATATCTTAAGGAGCGGTATCAGAAGCAGAAGAAGCAGGGCCGCGAATGTGATGTATGGGTGAACAGCTTTATAAATTACATTGATATCGATGAGCTTACCAGAGAGACGGTGCTGGAGCTTATTGAGAAAATTGAGGTACATGAGGACGGCTCTGTCAGCATTTTTTATAGATTTAAAGGTTAGAAATATCAGGGCATAGTACGTCTTCCTTTTTACAATGACGCCTGTGTGGCTATGGCAGAACATATCTGCGGAAATGAGGAGGAATTTGTTTCGCAGATGAATGAGCGGGCCAAAGGGCTTGGAATGGAAAATACGCATTTTGTCAATTGCAACGGCCTGGACACGGACGGCCACGAGACGACGGCAAGGGACATTGCCCTTATGTCCCGGGAGCTGATTACGAAATATCCGCAGATTCATGATTACTGTACGATCTGGATGGAAAATATTACGCATACGACCAAAAAGGGGACATCGGAATTCGGGCTTACGAATACGAATAAGCTGATACGTCAGTACCAGTATGCTACGGGTCTTAAAACAGGCTCTACAAGTAAGGCGAAATTCTGCGTATCGGCCACGGCCGAAAAGGACGGACTGGAACTGATCGCGGTTATTATGGCGGCAGACGACAACAAGGCCCGGGTCAGGGATGCGACGGCGCTTCTTAATTACGGCTTCGGAAAATGCCGGAAGTATGCGGAAGAGGATGCAGAAAAGGCAGAGTCTGTTCCTGTGAAGCGCGGAGTAAAGGAAGAGGCCGCGGCAGCCCAGAAAGAGCCGTTTACATATATTGATACGACCGGGGCAGACCTTTCTGCCATCGAGCGGAAGGTTTCCATGAAAAAGAGCATAAAGGCGCCTGTAAAGAAAGGGCAGAAGGCAGGAGAGGCAAAATATTATCTAAACGGAACCGAGATCGGAAGCGTGGATATCCTTACGACAGAAGCGGTTGAGAAGGAGAGCTATAAGAGCGTTATGCTGGAATTGGCAGAAGATTTTCTGATGTAGAAGGGATTTTCATAAAGAAGGGAAAAAGCGGCAGGAAAAAGTCCCGCCGCTTTTTTGGTTTTTCGGCAAATATTTAATTTTAGATCGCCCGTGTATATTCCTTAAGCCATTCTCTCTCCTCGTCATTCAGGTGAGGAGCAACGACATCATATACCTTTGCATGATATTCGTTGAGCTGTTTTTTGTCTTCTGCGGTCAGCATTTCAACCTTGACAGCGTCGAGATCGATCGGAGCGCAGGTGATCGTCTCAAAGTACAGGAATTGTCCGTATTCGGTTTTCTGTCCTTCACGTACAAGAAGCTCGTTTTCCGTACGGATTCCGTGAGAGCCCTCGATGTAGATTCCGGGCTCGTCCGTGATTATCATGCCGGCTTCAATGACTGCGCGCTCTCTTTCGCGGACCTTGATGCGGAAACCGCAGGGAGCCTCGTGGATATTCATAAGATAGCCTACGCCGTGGCCGGTTCCGTGGTTGTAATCAATACCGCGCTCCCATGCGGGCATTCTTGCAAGAATATCCAGGTTGAAGCCGCAGGTTCCGTGGAGGAAAACGGCTCTTGCAAGCCGCAGGTTGCACAGAAGCACTGTTGTAAAGTCTTCTTTCATGCGGTCCGTGAGCTTTCCGAAGGCGAAGGTTCTTGTGATATCGGTAGAGCCCTCCATATATCCGCCGCCGGTATCGGTAAGGAAAAGTCCGTCTGTCACAACCGGGACATTTGTTTCCGGTGTGGCGGAATAGTGGACGATAGCGCCGTGCTTGCCGGAGCCGCAGATCGGCTCAAAGCTCTGCCACAGATAGCCTTCCTGCTCCTTACGGAATTCCTCTAATTTTTCGGCGGCGCTGATTTCCGTGATTTCTGTCTTACCTACGTTTTTCTTGAGCCAGTGCATGAATTTTGTAATAGCGACGCCGTCCTTTTCATGGGCCTTAATGATGTTCTTAATTTCGGTGTCGTTTTTCATTGCCTTCATCAGAACGGACGGATTCGTCTTTTCAATGATCTTCGCATCCTTTGGAAGATTGTTGTAAAGAGCATAATTAAGCCTTGCAGGGTCAACCCAGATCGCGCTGTCGGAAGGAAGTGATTTTACATCTTCATAAATCGCATTATAGGGATGAATGGACACGCCGGCTTCTGAGAGCTTTGCTTTCATCTCCCCGGTAAGCTTACGCTCATCCACATAGAGCTTCATGTCTTCCATCGTAATGACCGCATAGGATAAAAGAAGCGGGAAATATTCAATGTCATCTCCGCGCAGGTTGGTCGTCCAGCAGATATCGTCGAGCGCTGCCATGATATGTATGTCGCAGCCTTCCTTTTTCATCTCTTCGCGGATCCGGGAGAGCTTACTTGCCGTGCTTTCTCCGGTATATTCCTCACCGAGTGCGAATGCAGGCTTCTCGGAGAGAGGCGGACGGTCTTCCCAGATACGGTCGATCAGATCCTCGGAATAATCGATGCTTCCGTTTTTGGAAGCAACGGCTTTTTCAAGCTCCTGTCCGCTGCCCATGGCAACGACACGGCCGTCAAAACCTAATTTTCCGCCTTCAGGAAGAATCTTTCCGATATATTCCTCTACGGTCGGCACATCCGGCTCACCCATCTTAAACAGTACAACACCGCTTCCCTCAAGCTGATTTGCGGCCTGGATAAAATACCTTCCGTCGGTCCAGAGGCCTGCCTCCGTCTGTGTGATCACAGCGGTTCCTGCAGAGCCTGTGAAGCCTGTAATAAATGCTCTTGCCTTAAAATGTTCCCCAACATATTCGCTTTGATGATTGTCATCGGTAGGAACCAGATAAACGTCATATCCGCGTTCCGTCATCAGCGCGCGAAGAGCAGTGATTC
>CAQNVT010000025.1 GCA_948844705.1 uncultured Dorea sp. | reverse complement strand
TTTACAAAACTAAAAACTAAAACAACAAGACAAATGAAAACTAAAAATTACTTTTCACTCATACTGCTACTCTTCGTATCCGGATATGTTTTCATAAAGTTTGCAATATTTGCCGAGTGGTCAGGCTCCATATGCTGAACGATGAGATAATCCGGGCTTTTTCCGCCTGCCGCGGTCTGGATGTTGTCCAGCCACTCGTGGGTGAAGCGGGCGTCTACCGTATCAAGAACAGCTATTTTATTATCCATAATTACATAAGAATTGTATGCCATTCCGTTAGGAACAACATATTGTCCTTCAAAAAGATCAATGCTGTGGTCATTTACACCTACATATTTGATGTCGTTAGTGATAGTCATTATTGTCTGTTCCTCCTTTTATTTTTCTATGGGACATTATAACACCAATTGGGGACGTAGTAAAATTAATTTTACTACGTCCCCAATTGAAAATACCCTGTCCCCATTTATCAGCGTATAATGGTTGTCCTAATAACTCTTAAAAAATACATTCCCCGCAACATTCACTCCGGTAACTCCCTGCTGCTGTGCATACCAGTCAGAGTAGAAGAAATAGCAGTCTGCAACGGAGGAATAGCGCGTTCCGCCGATTACTGCCTGTGCAGCCGAATATGCGCTGCCGGACGGTCCTCTGGCCAGCACACCGTTTAAGACCGGATTTCCTTCGGGATAAAACTGTCCCGGCTGGTAAATAACCTCAGGAATGCTGTTCGGGAAGCTTGGACTGTACACACGGTTCATGATGACCGTTCCGACTGCCAGCATACCGTCATAGCTTGCTCCCGACTCTAATTCCAGAACGGCCGCCAGAAGTGCAACGTCGTTTACGGGCGCAGGTGTGGAATTACCGCTGTCAATAGCGCTTCCGCCGTTACCGTCGGAAATACTGCCGCCATTGCCCGAATTCGTGTTACCATTATTGCCGGAGCCATTATTGCCTGCCGGTGTTTCTGTAACATTGCCTCCTACGGAACCGGACACCTTGTTGTTCTGTGCAGTTGCAAGCGCTGCTTCGGCTGCTTTGGCATGCTCAAGCTGCGCGCTGTAATCTGCAAGGGCGCCGGAGGTAGAAGATATTTTGGATGTCAGAGCTTCTTTCTTCTGGGATAATTCCTCCTGCATGGAGGAGAGCTCTTCCTGCTTTTTAGTCAAAGAGTTCTGTTTTTCCTCTACGACACTGCATATCTCATGAAGCTCGTCCAACATATCCCTGTCATACTCACTGATTGTTGAAACATATTCGGCCTTATTTAAAAAGTCCGACATGTTTTCGGATGAAAATAAAATTGTGAGCAGAGAAAGATTACCACCCTCATACATAAATTTTATTCTATTTTTCATAGAAGAATATTGTGAATCTTCATTCAGCTTAGCTGCAGCTAAATCAAGCTTTGTCTTTTCTACTTCAGCAGCCATGGTTTCAATCTGGGTGGCAACGTCATCAAGTTCCTGCCCCAGAGAATCAAGCTCACTGTTAAGACTGTTTAATTCGCTCTGTAATTCAGAAGTTTTGCCTTCAAGCTCACTGGACGAAGGCGTTGCATATACCGAAGTATTCACAGAAGCAATTGTTACGGTACAGAAAAGGCCCAGGCCCAACCGTAATATACGTTTCTTTTTCCTACTAATCATATACATATCCTTTCTTTTTGTTAGCGAGTGCTTTTATATTATACAACAAATTGCTTTATAAAGCAAACTTTGTTACAATAAAATTAAATAAAAATTAAATAAAGTCAAAAAAATGTTGAAAATACGAAAGGAACGGATGGTTTATGAATAAAATTAAGATGGTTGCATTTGACCTTGACGGGACGCTTTTAACGACAGATAAGAAAATTACGGAGCATACACGGCATGTAATCGAAAAAGCGGCCGAAAGGGGGATTGAGATAGTTCCTGCGACAGGGAGGCCTCTTATGGGAGTACCGGAGGAGATTTTAAATTTTCCGTGCATACATTATCTCGTAACCTCAAACGGGGCAAGAATCATAGAGAGGGAGAGCAGGAAGACCCTGGATTCCATGCTTCTTTCCTATGAAAATGCAAAAGAAATCTTGGCTATTTTTAAGGAATATGATACAATGCGAGATGTATTCTATGACGGTCAGGGATATACGGAGGGTAAAAAGCTGGCATATCTTGACCGGTATATATTGAACCCTGCTATGGTCGGATATCTGCGCAGGTCAAGGATACCGGTAGATGATATTGAGGAGCTGGTTTTAAAGGAGCGAAGGGCAGCCGATAAGGTGCAGGCGCTGTTTGCAGATCCTGATGAAAGAAAGGAAGCTTTCCAGCGGCTTAAAGAGCTGCCCGCGGCAGAGCCGTCATGTTCTATAAGAAATAATATAGAGGTGAATGCGGCGGGAGTACATAAAGGTGTTGCGCTTATTAAGCTTGGCAGGAGGCTTGGGATTGCGGAAGAGGAGATCATGGCTTTTGGAGACGGTGTCAATGATATACGGATGCTTCAGTCAGCCGGAGCAGGAATTGCAATGGCAAATGCGGTGCAGGAGGTAAAGGATGCGGCAGATGATGTCGCAATGTCAAACGATGAGGACGGCGTTGCGGCGTATATAGAAAGTCATATATTGGGCTAAGAAAAGGAGAAGAAGATGTTAGATGTATTAAAGGTAATTATTCTTGGTATCGTGGAAGGCATTACGGAATGGCTTCCGGTGAGCAGTACGGGACATCTTATATTGGCAGGCGATCTGCTTTCACCGGGGTTGAGCGATGAATTTATGGAGATGTTCAATGTTGTCATACAGCTTGGTGCAATCATGGCGGTTGTGGTTATCTATTTCCATAAGCTCGATCCGTTTTCGCCGAGGAAGACGAATAAGCAGAAGATGCTTACATGGCAGATGTGGATCAAGGTGCTGATCGCATCCGTACCCGCGGGAATCATCGGGGTACTATTTAATGATATTTTAGATGAGCTTTTCTATAAACCTCTTCCGGTCGCGGTTATGTTGATCGTTTATGGTGTGCTCTTTATTATAGTAGAAAATAAAAATGCAAGAAAACGTCCGTCTGTGACAAAAATATCGGAATTATCAGTGTCTATGCTTCTTTGGATCGGCTTCTTCCAGATGCTGGCGCTGATCCCGGGGACCTCGCGCTCCGGTGCAACGATCGTCGGAGCCTTGCTGATCGGGGTATCAAGAGAGGTGGCGGCCGAATTTACGTTTTTCCTTGCGATTCCCGCCATGTGCGGTGCAAGCCTCCTGAAGCTTATAAAATTCGGATTCCATTTTACCGGAACAGAATTCGGACTTTTGATGCTGGGATGTGTTGTTTCCTTCGGCCTGTCTATTGTGGCAATTAAATTTTTGATGAATTATATTAAGAAGAATGATTTCAAGATATTCGGCTATTACAGAATCGTCCTGGGCGGAATTATCGTGATCGTTACGCTGGTAAAAATGATCTTTGCATAAAAATGTATATTATAAGTGGCTTTTTATACGAAAATATGTGTAAATAGCCACTTGCTTTTTGCATAAAATGTGATAGAATATGTAATGTGTTTGCATAAATATGCAAAAAGGATATTGAGTTGGGAGGAAACTATAATGAAAATGAAGAAACTGTTAAGTATGGTATTAATTTCGGCATGTGTATTATCGATGACGGCATGCGGCGGCAAGGAAGAAGAGGCTAAGAAAGTAGAGATTTCCGAATCCGGGGATCTTGCGGGGCTTACGATCGGCGTTCAGCAGGGAACGACCGGTGACCTTGCCTGCTCGGATATCGTGGAGAAGGACAGCCAGATGAAGCGTTATCCCAAGGGAGCCGCGGCAGTACAGGCGTTAGAGACGGGAAAGCTTGACTGTGTTGTAATCGATGCTCAGCCGGCGGCAAAATTTGTTGAAAAAAGTGATGATCTGGAGATTATTGACGGTATTTTTGACGACGAGCAATATGCGATCTGCATTAAAAAGGGCAATTCAGAGCTTCTTGACAGTATGAATGAGGCGCTTGGCGAGCTTAAGGACGACGGAACCCTGGATAAGATCATTGCAAATTATATCGGCGATGATACCGGAAGCTTTACTTACGAGACACCGGAGGGAACCGATCATTCAAAGGGAACACTCGTTATGGCCACCAATGCGGAATTCGAGCCCTATGAGTATCATGAGGGCGATGAGATCGTCGGAATCGATGTGGATATTGCGCGTGCGATCTGCGATAAGATGGGCTATGAGCTTAAGATTGAGGATATGGAATTCGATTCGATCCTTCCGGCTGTCGAGGCAGGCAAGGCCGACTTTGGCGCGGCGGGTATGACTGTCACAGAGGAGCGGAAGGAAAATGCGGAATTTACGGATACCTATGCAAATGCTACCCAGGTAGTAATTATAAAGAAATAGGTGGAGATATGGCAGATTTTTCGGCGAAGTTTTATGCAAATTTTATTAAGGATGACCGCTGGCTTGGCCTTGTAACCGGACTTAAGGTGACGATCATCGTCACGATAGAGGCGCTTATCCTCGGCGTGCTTATCGGATTTATCATAGCGATCATAAGATCCTATCATGACAAGACCGGAAGGTTTAAAATATTAAATGCGGTCAGCCGGGTGTACCTGACAGTGATCCGCGGTACGCCGACGATGATTCAGATATTGATCATGTATCTGGTAGTATTTGGTTCGTCATCAATGGACTCTATTATTATCGGTGGAATTGCATTTGGGATTAATTCGGGCGCTTATGTGGCGGAGATTGTCCGCTCCGGTATTATGTCGATTCCGGAAGGACAGACAGAGGCAGGAAGAAGCCTTGGACTCAGCTACAGCCAGACGATGTGGCTGATCATTGTTCCTCAGGCCTTTAAAAATGTGCTTCCCGCACTGGTAAATGAGATGATCGTTCTGATCAAGGAGACCGCGATCATCGGATACATAGGAGAGCAGGATCTTACCAAAGCGGCAATGATTATTCAGAGCCGGACATTCGATGCATTTATGCCTCTTCTTGCCGCAGCGCTGATTTATCTTGCACTCGTTATGCTTCTTACGTTCTTTATGAACAAGCTGGAAAGGAGGCTTCGGACCAATGAGCGTTAACCATACTGACAATCAGGAGACCCTGATAGAGGTGAAGAATCTTCGCAAGGCGTTCGGGAAAAATGAGGTTCTGACCGGTATTACTACGGAGATAAAAAAAGGTGAGGTGGTCGTGATCATCGGACCGTCGGGCTCCGGAAAATCGACCTTTCTTCGTTCGCTGAATCTGCTTGAGAAGCCGACGGACGGGACGGTTCTGTTTGAGGGGGTTAACATAACGGATCCGAAGACGGATATAGACCTGCACCGCCAGAAGATGGGCATGGTATTCCAACATTTTAATCTGTTTCCCCATAAGACGATTCTGGAAAATATTACGCTTGCTCCTGTAGTTTTGAAGAAGATGACAAAGGATGAGGCAAAGAAGAGAGCGGAGGAGCTTCTTCTAAAGGTCGGCCTTTCAGACAAGGCGGATGCTTATCCGGAGCAGCTGTCCGGCGGACAGAAGCAGAGGATCGCGATCATACGCGCTCTTGCAATGGATCCGGATGTAATGCTTTTTGACGAGCCGACTTCGGCGCTTGACCCGGAGATGGTCGGCGAGGTTCTGGAACTTATGAAACAGCTTGCCGGGGACGGTATGACGATGGCGGTGGTGACCCACGAGATGGGCTTTGCCAGGGAGGTTGCTACAAGAGTCGTATTTATGGACGAAGGGCAGATCAAGGAGCAGGGGACGCCGGAGGAATTTTTTGAAAACCCCCGGGATCCGCGGCTTAAAGAATTTTTGTCGAAGATATTATAAAGAAAGCGACTGTGATAATGGAGTGTAATGACAGTATAAAAAAGCTTCATTTTACAAATATAGGGAAGCGTTGTATACTTGACAATCGCGGAGGGCGATCCGCGGTTGTTTTTTAGTGCAGGAGATAATCCCGGGCGTACTTCGTGAATATTTTTGCGGCCGGAGACAGCTCTTCATAGGAGGAGATGGCGATCCCGAGTATACGGCTCGCGCGGGGAATGAGGGGACGTGCCTCAAACCGGTAATTCCTGTCTCTTATGATGAGCTCAGGCAGGATGCTGATCCCTAAATTATGCTCGACCATGGAAAGGATGGAGAAATCGTTGCTCATGGTATATTTTATATCGGGCTTTACATTGTGAGTTTTTAAAAGCTGGTGCACCTCATTTATATGCGTGTATTCGGATACGATGAAGGGAACGTTTTCGTACCATTCGATCGGAATTTCGTCATATTTTGTATAAGGATGATCCGAAGGCAATATTGCAAGCATGGGATCCTCATAGACGGGGATGAATTCATAAGCCTGACGGTTCTGGAAGCTTGTAAATCCGATATCCGCTTTGTGATTCTGGATCCAGTCCACGATTTCCTGTTCATTTCCCTCATCAATGTCGAAGGTGATGCCGGGATATTCCTTCTGAAAATTATAGATGATCTTCGGGAGCCAGTGAATCGTGCAGCTTGTGAAGGAGGCAATTTTAATCGTTCCTCTTTTCGCGCCCTTTAAGAAGGAAATCTCCTGGTTCAGAGATTCATTTGCAGAGAGGAGACTGCGTATGGAGGGAACGAGAGCAAGGCCCTCATCGGTAAGCTTTACACCGTGATGGCTTTTTATAAAAAGCGGGACGCCGACCTCTTGTTCCAGTGTTTTCATCATCTGTGTGATTCCGGACTGTGTGTATCCAAGCGTTTCGCCGGCTTTGGTAAAATTTCCCAGGTCGGCTACTGTGAGAAATACATTTAATTTTTTTAAATCCATGATGCCCTCCTGTGCGAACAATAACTATATCTGCGGTCCGTTTGATTGAATACAGTATAGCATTTATTAAATTATAAATACAATAAGATAATTACATAAAAAAAGGAGTGTAGAGTACAATGAAGTTTGTAAATTTGGACAATGGGAATAATAGGGAACAGCTGATACAGGTTGTCTATGCATTTGGAGGGAGCCTTTTATTTGCACTTGGCGTAAATCTGATCATCGTGCCGATGGGGCTGTATAACGGGGGATTTATGGGCGTTTCGCAGCTTGTCCGTACGCTGATCGTAAACGGGCTTCATATTCCGGTTCCGGCGGGGGTGGATCTTGCGGGTATTGTGTATTTTATTATAAATATTCCGCTTTTTTACATGGGACTTCGGATCATGGGGAAGGAATTTGCCGCAAAAACACTTGTTACGGTTGCCGTCCAGAGTATCCTGCTTGTAGTCGTTCCGGTGTCGGGCGCGCCGGTGATCGACGACTATCTCACGGCCTGTATCATCGGCGGCCTTATAGCCGGGACAGGCACCGGGCTTGTGCTCAGAGGAAGGACCTCCGGGGGCGGGCAGGATATCATCGGCCTTTGCTTTGCCAAAAAGTATCCGAATGTCAGCGTCGGAAAGATCAATATTATCATGAATGTTTTCGTATATGGGATCTGCCTGTTTTTATTTAATATAGAAATCGTTGTATATTCCCTGATTTATGCCACCGTGCTTGCCATGGCCATCGACAGGGTGCATATACAGAACATCAACACCAGCGTCATGATATTTACAAAAAAGACCGGGATATCCAAAGCGATCATGGAGCAGACCGGACGCGGGGTCACCAACTGGGACGGGGAGGGAGCCTATACAAATAAGACGTCATATATTTTGTTTGTAATGATATCCAAGTATGAGGTGGCGCAGATCAAGAGAATCGTACATAGTATTGATCCGCATGCATTTATGATCTTTACGGAAGGGTGCTCCGTAGACGGGAATTTTGAGAAGAGATTGTAAAAAATTGTCAAAAAACCACGGAATTTTCTTGCTCTATTTTTTCTGCGATTATTGATTCCGTATAAAAAGGAAGATATAATTAACGTAAATTATTACAAAAGAAAGGAAAATATTTATGCAGAAAAACGCGAATGAATTTAAAGAGTTGATTTTTGAGTTAATGAGTGGTTCACTGGACTTAAGTTGTTGCCGGGTAGAAGAAAGTGAATATGTAGAAAATGAATTTTCCGAGGGCAGCTTTTGTGAAGAGATGTATGAGAAGGTGTATCATGCCAATTGCCGTCTGTGTGAGCGGCTGGGCGTGGAGGAGGACAGGGATGTGGAGAGTATCATCGGGAATCTGATAGATATCGGGAAGCACCTTGCAATGAAGATGTATGATTACGGAGCTCTGTTTTCCAGGGGTATAGAAGAGGGAAAATGCTCTTGACAGAAAAGTTAGAATATGCTAACATAACGATGTTATTTGAATGAAGCTATAACAAAGCCTGCACGAAGGGCTGTAAAGGAAATCATGAAACAGGATCGTCAGACCAGGGAGAAGCTGCTTCTGGCAGCAAAAGAGGAGTTTTTAGAAAAAGGATATATGAAGGCGTCGCTCCGTAATATCTGTAAAAAGGCAGGAGTGACGACAGGAGCCATGTATTTCTTTTTTGAGGATAAGGAGGACCTTTTCGGAGCGCTGGTGGAGGGGCCGTTAAAGGAGATCTATGGGATCATGAAGGCACATTATGAGGCGGAGGATGCCATGTGTGCCGGCCTGGATTATTCGAAGCCCGAGGATGTCCGGCGTATACTTCTTACGCTTCATTCCGGAGAGGATCATCTGACAATGCTTGAGGCGACCGAGTATCTTTACAGGTTCCGCGAGGAATTTCTGCTTCTGCTTACGAAGGCTCAGGGTTCAAGATATGAGAGCTGCATAGATATGTTTGTGGAGCTGTCAGAGAAGCATTACCGCTATATAGCGGAGATCATGGATAGAGTCTTCGGAAGAAAGGGGACTGATGAGAGGACGTTGGATGAAAATACGCTTCACTGTCTCATACATTTGCAGATGGAAACTTTCATCCATCCTCTTACCCACGGACTTTCACTGGAGCAGGCTAAGGTACAGATGACGGCTATGGTAAGATTTTTAACGAGCGGCTGGTATGGATTGTGGCAGTAAAAAATTGAAGAGATTCACGCGGTGGCATCTCGTATGCCGCCGTATATTTTTCAAAACAACATAACGGTGTTATGTTAATGATAAACTAATCATCAATAAGGAAACGGAGGAGATTTTTTATGTTTTTGGAAATAAGCGGGATCAGGAAAGCATTCGGAACCGGAGACGGCCGTATAGAGGTGCTCAAGGGAATCGATCTGGAGGTCGGAAAGGGGGAATTCTGTGTTCTTCTCGGTCCTTCCGGGTCCGGGAAATCCACGCTTCTTAATATTGTCGGAGGGATTGACAATGCAGACGCGGGATACGTGGCGATCGGAGGAGAGCGTCTTGCCGGTATGAAGGAAAAGAAGCTTACGGCTTACCGGAGAGAGCATCTGGGCTATGTATTTCAGATGTATAATCTGATTCCGAACCTTACGCTGCGTGAAAATATTGAGGTTGGTGCATATCTTGGAAGAAATTCTCTTGATGTAGATGAGCTGCTTCAGACGTTAGGTCTTTACGAGCATCAGAGGAAGCTTCCGAACCAGCTGTCGGGCGGCCAGCAGCAGAGGACGGCGATTGGCCGCGCCATTATAAAAAATCCGGATATCCTTCTGTGCGACGAGCCGACCGGAGCCCTTGATTATAATACGTCCAGAGAAATATTAAAGCTCATTGAAACGGTCAATAAGAAGTATGGAAATACAGTGCTTATGGTTACTCATAACGATGCGATCAAGGGTATGGCGGACAGGGTCGTAAGCCTGCGCGACGGGGCCGTCAGGAAAAACTACAGGAACGAGCATAAGATATCGGCCGATGCGCTTGAATGGTAGGGAGGAAAAATGATGAAAAATCCTTTAAATAAAAGATATATCCGGGAATTAAAGGCGGAGCTTGGAAAATATCTGGTCATATTTCTTCTTATGACCGGAACGATCGGATTTGTGTCCGGATTTCTGGTAGCAGACGGGAGCATGATCGCCGCATATGACGAAAGCTTTGAGAAATATAATATCGAGCACGGAAATTTCCGCACTTCGGGGAAGCTTGCAAATGATCAGAAAAAGGCAGTAGAAGATCTGGACGTTACTTTGTACGATAATTTCTATATGGAGGAGGAGCTTGCAAACGAGAGTGTACTGCGTATTTTTAAAGAACGTACGAAGGTAAATAAGGTGTGCCTGATGGAGGGAGACCTTCCGGAGCATACGGGAGAAATCGCCGTCGACCGGATGTATGCGGATAATAACGATATACATACGGGAGATATTCTGGAGGGTGAAGGCAGAGAATATAAGGTGACAGGGCTGGTTGCACTGCCGGATTACAGCTGTCTGTTTTCTGACAACAGTGATTCCATGTTTGACGCGGTGAAATTCGGGGTGGCAGTTGCGGCAGAGGATTTTTTCGAAGAGTTTGACGAGGATAAGCTGGTTTACAGCTATTCCTGGCTTTATGATAAGGCGCCGGAGGACGATATAGAGGAAAAGAAGAAGTCAGATGAATTTATGGAGGAGCTGGTAAAGACCGTGCCGCTAGAGGACTATGTCCCGCGGTATCTGAATCAGGCGATCCAGTTTACCGGAGAGGATATGGGAAGCGACAGGTCTATGATGATTCTGCTTCTGTATATTATCATGGTGATCCTGGCGTTTGTCTTTGCGGTAACGATCAGTAATACGATCAATAAAGAATCGCGTGTGATCGGTACGCTCCGGGCATCCGGATATACAAGGAGGGAGCTTTTACTTCACTATATGCTGATGCCGTTTCTCGTAACGCTTGCAGGGGCTCTTATAGGAAATGTTCTCGGATACACATGGTTCAAGGATGTGACGGCGGGAATGTATTATGGGAGCTACAGTCTGACGACCTATGTTACGCTCTGGAACGGCGAGGCATTTTTGCTTACAACGGTAGTTCCGGTGCTTCTCATGATTATTATTAATTATGTGGTATTAAGCCGGAGGCTTAAGCTGTCCCCGCTTAAATTTATCAGGGGAGACCTGACAAAAAGAAAGCAGAGGCGGGCCGTCCCGCTTCCCGTGGGTATGCGGTTTTTTGACAGGTTCCGTCTGAGGATCATTTTCCAGAATATGGGTAATTATATGGTGCTTCTTTTCGGGATCCTGTTTGCGAATCTGCTCTTGATGTTCGGGCTTCTGATTCCGTCGGCCCTTGATCATTACCGGGATTATATCGAGAATCATATGCTCAGTGAATATCAGTATATATTAAAGACAGTGCCTTATGAGGACGAGCTTGAGACGGAGAACGGCGATGCGGAAAAATTCAGCGCTTATACCCTGAGAACGCTGGACAGCGAAAAATATAAAAGCGAGGATATCACCTTATACGGAATAGAGGAAGGAAGCAGGTATATTGATCTTGATATTGATCCGGACAAAAAGGGAGTATATTTATCCTCTGCCTATGCATCAAAATACAGGATCGGTCCGGGGGATAAGATCAGGTTAAAGGAAAAATATGAAAATAAAACCTATTCCTTTCAGGTGGCGGGAATCTTCCCCTATGAGAGCACACTTTCGGTCTATATGCCGATACAGGAGCTTAATGAGACCTTTGACCGGGAGAGGGACTATTTCAACGGATATTTTTCGGACAGTAAGATCACGGACATAAAAGAAGAGTATATTAAGACGGTTATTGACAAGGAGGATCTTACAAAGCTTTCAAGACAGCTTGACGTATCCATGGGCGGGATGATGCGGATGGTAAATCTCTTTGCGGTAATCATGTTTATGATTCTTATTTACCTGCTCTCGAAGGTGATCATCGAAAAAAACGCACAGTCCATATCGCTTGCGAAGATATTAGGCTATACGGACTGTGAGATCAGCAGGCTCTATATCGCGGCAAACTCTATCGTGGTTATAGCTCTTCTGATACTCAGTCTTCCGGTTACAAGGGAAATCATGGAATATCTGTTCCGTGAGATCATGCTGAGTAAGATGTCCGGATGGATCACATTTTACGTGGATCCTGTAATCTATATACAGATGCTCCTTATGGGAATCGGGACATACGGAGCAGTTTCGCTGCTGGAATACCGTAGGGTGCGCCGGATCAGAATGGATGCGGTGCTTAAAAATGTGGAGTAGGGCTGCTGTTCAGAAAATCCCCATTTGTCAGAAATCATTTTATAGTTTATAATAGGAAGCAAAGGTGAAAGAGGAGGTTTTGCAAAATGAAGATCAGGGAAGGCTATATGCCATATCTGGAGTATAAGACATACTATCGTATTGTCGGGGAAAAAACAGGTGATAAGAAGCCGCTTGTGCTGCTTCACGGCGGACCGGGATCTACACACAATTATTTTGAGGTGCTGGACAGACTTGCCGAGGAGGACGGGCGTGAGATCGTTATGTATGATCAGATCGGCTGCGGGGAGTCCTATGTTGAAAACCGTCCGGATCTGTGGAATGCGAAGACATGGATCGATGAGCTGATTGCGCTGCGGGAGCATCTGGACCTAAAGGAGATGCATCTTCTCGGACAGTCCTGGGGCGGAATGCTTCTTCTGGATTATGTATGCAATCATAAGCCGGAGGGTCTTAAGAGCCTGATTCTCTCCAGTACACTGCCGGCTTCCTGGATGTGGGGAATCGAGCAGCACCGTATGATCAAGGAGCTGCCGCAGGAGATGCAGGATGCTATCGAGAAAGCAACATCCTCCTCCGTTACGGCGCCCGCGGCATGACGCAGCATATATTCTGCCTCGGCTGCCTGATATACCGGATCGCTGTAATCGTTGGAGGATGTTGCTTTCTCATTAGCCTCAAGATCGGAAGAGC
>CAQNVT010000024.1 GCA_948844705.1 uncultured Dorea sp. | reverse complement strand
TTATGACTAATATACAGCAAAGACCATTTACTATGATTTATAATGACTATTTAGAGAGTACAATATTTGAAAATCCTTACCAGAATCGAGGTGATCGGAGGAAGGTGCCGTCTGATCGTAAAGCGAAGCGTGACAGAGAACGGCCTGTCGGCTTATCATCTGGGATCGGAATATCAGGATTATCCGGATTGCGCTAAAGAGATCCGGGAAGCGGCAGAGGAGGCCATGCGTATTTTGGATATCCGGTTCGGTAGTCTGGATATTATCGAAGGAAGCTTAGGATTTTTTATCATTGATGTGAACGCCGTATCCAATGCTTCGGAAGACAATACAGAAATGTTCCATTTTGACCTGATGAAGGAAACCGCACAATATATTGCACAGCAATATAGAGAAATAAAAAATAAGAAAAAAGAGAGGGAATCATTATGATGACAATGAAAGAGATTTATGAACGGTTTGACAAGATTGGATGTGTGACTTTTTCTACGAAAAATGGAGATTTGATCGAATCAAGGATCGCGCATTTCTTCGCTTATGACGATGACGGATTGTATTTCCGCACAATGAATACGAAGCCTTTTTATAAGCAGTTGAAGGAAGGGAAAACGGTAAGTGTGTGCGGAATGTATCCGGTTAGTCAGGTGATTCATGACGAGAATAATCTCCCGTCTTTCGAGCCGGGATATACGATGCGGATCACGGGAGACGTCCGTGAGCTGTCTATGGGGGAGATGGAAGCAAAAGCGGTCAATGACCGGAATTTTAATGTGGCGGTTTTTGACGTGAAGAAATATCCGGCAACCAGGATTTTTGTGCTGTACCGTGCAAAAGGAGAATATTATGACTTTGATTATGCAAAACAGCACAGAGACCATAAGCTTGAGCGGGAGCGTTTTGCTTACGGCGGAATGGAGGCGGAACGGGCAGGGCTTTTAATTACGGACCGCTGTATCGGATGCGGAAAATGTGCGAAGGTATGCACCTTTGACGCGATACAGCCCGGAGAGAAATATTCTATCCGGGGCAATCGCTGCGACGAGTGCGGAAACTGTTATACGGCCTGTCCGGTTCAGGCGATCCAGGCAAAGGGAGAATAATTACAGAAAGCGAGGAGATTACATATGAAAAGAAAGATATGTATTTTAATGTCACTGCTGCTTGTGATTCTGGCAGCAGGCGGCTGTGGAAAATCGGAAGAAAATGTACAAGGTGAAAACGAAGTGGAAAGTGAAAAAGAAACAAAAAATGAGGAGCCGCTTGTGGTGGCTATGGAGCTGGCTTATCCTCCGTTTGAGGGCAAGGACGATGCGGGAGAGCCGGAGGGTGTCAGTGTAGACCTTATGAAAGCCTTTGGCGAGTATGCCGGCCGTGAGATTAAGATTGAGAATACGGCGTGGGACGGCCTGATTCCGTCCCTTCAGACCGGAACTGCCGATCTTGTGATCTCTTCTATGACGATCCGGCCGGACAGGGAGGAGCAGGTGGATTTCTCGGATCCTTATGCCAATGCCCTTTTAGCGGTTCTGACCAGCAAGGATGCGAAAGCTAAGACAATAGATGACCTTAATCAGGCGGGAAAGAAGCTGGCTGTAAAATCGGGATCGACCGGACATCTCTATGCCGAGAGCAATCTGACGGAGGCGGAGCTTATCGTATTGCCGGACGAGAGCGCCTGTGTTACCGAGGTTGCTCAGGGCCGTGCGGACGGGTTTATCTATGACCAGCTTACGATATACCGGAACTGGCAGAAGAACCTGGACACTACGGAAGCCATATTTATTCCGTTCCAGGAGCCGGAAAAATGGGGTATCGCGGTTCAGAAAGGAAACACTGAGCTGCTTAATGAGGTGAACGCCTTTTTGAAGGAATTCCGGGAGGAAGGCGGTTATGATAAGCTGGAGGAGACCTGGCTTTCAGAGGAGAAGAAGGCTTTTGAAGACTTGGGATTCCAATGGTTTTTTGATCTGGCAGACGAGAAGAACGGAGAGGAAGAATGAAGCTTAGGAAGCTGAAAAGAAAGCTGTTTTTTATACAGGAGAACGGAAAAGCAGGCTGGCCCGGGGCCTGCCTGAATTTCCTTTTGGTAATGTGTCTTTTTGTGGCAGTGTTCTGGCTGTCTTTGGGGGCCATTAATGTTCACATGGAATTTGGATTTCTGGGGCAGTTCTGGCGGCGTATCTGGGACGGATTCTGGGTGACTATCGGCATCAGTGGGGCCAGTCTGGTTTTAAGCCTGTTGATCGGAATTTTAAGTGCAGCAGGCTGCGGTTCCCCGCTGCTGTTTGTGCGGTATTTCTGCAATATTTATGTAAAGTTTATCCGGGGTACTCCCCTGATCATGCAGATTTATTTATTCTTTTATATTGTGGGGACGGCATGGGGAGTAGAGAACCGGTTTGCGGCGGGAGTGATTATCCTTTCGACCTTTGAGGGCGCTTACATCTCGGAAATCATCCGGGGGAGTCTGCTGTCCCTGGAGGAGTCACAGTTGGAGGCCGCCAGGGCAGTAGGATTTACGAAGAGGCAGACATTGAGTTATGTGATCCTTCCCCAGCACCAGGACAATGGACAGACAGGCCCAGAGCTTCATCAGCCTCGGTATGATCTTCATATGGCCTCCCTCCT